>JBJKRD010000371.1:0-16713 GCA_046704925.1 Opitutaceae bacterium
CGGCACGACCACGGTCGTCCTGCGGCTGCTGAATCTGGAGACCGGCGAGGTGATCGCGGATTCCTCCTTCGAGAATCCGCAGCGGTTCGGCGGGTCCGATGTGATGGCGCGGATCCATTACGACACCAACGATGGCACCCGGCTGCTGCAGCGCACGCTGGCCGGCTACCTGAGCCATGCGATCGAGGCGCTGCCGGTCGATCCACGGTCCATCTACGAGGTGGTGCTGGTGGGCAACTCGACGATGCGGGACCTGTTCTTCCGGCTTTCCGTGTATTCGATCGGCCAGTGCCGGTATCTGTCGGTCACCGAACAGGAGCTGGCGTCGCGCGGCGGACGGTGGACGCTCGAGGTGGCGGCGGCGCGCCGGCTGGGCCTGCCCGTGCATCCGCGGGCCCGCGTCTACGGCCTGCCGATCGTCAGCGGCCACGTCGGCGCGGATGCGGCGGCGTGCATGCTGGCGGTGGACCTGCCGCACGAGGACCGGCTGGTGGCGATCATGGACATCGGCACCAACACCGAACTGGTGGTGGGAAACCGCCGCAAAGTGCTCGCCGCCTCCTGTCCCGCCGGTCCGGCGTTTGAAGGCGGCCAGGTGACTTTCGGCATGCCGGGGCTGCCGGGCGCGATCGAGCGGGTCGCGCTGCGCGGCGACGGTGCGGTGGCGGCGACCGTCATCGGCGGCGGACCGGCCGAGGGCATCTGCGGTTCGGGCCTGGTGGATCTGCTGAGCGAGTTGCGACGCACCGGCCGCATGAATGAGCTCGGCCGCCTGGCCGACGACGCGAAATTCTTCACTGTTGTGGCCGACAGCGACCCGCCCATCACCTTCAGCGAGGCGGACATCAGCGCCCTGGCGCAGGCCAAGGGCGCCAACGTCGCCGGCCTGCGGATCGTGTGCGAGGACTACGGGATCCGCTTCTCCGACATCGAGGTGTTCTACATCGCCGGCGGCTTTGGGCGGTATCTGGATCCCGAGGCCTCGAAACGCATCGGTCTCATCCCCGACCTCGCCACCGCCCGGATTCGGCAGGTCGGGAACGCCGCCATCGAGGGCGCCTGCCTGGCCCTGCTTTCCCGCACGAGGCGCGGGGCACTGGAGCAATTGGTGCGCCGGGTCACCCACTGCCGCCTCGAGACGCATCCGCGCTTCTTCGACATCTTTGTCGACGGCTGCCAGTTCCATCCCGTCACCGACGCGCCGGCCCCCGCGGCCTGCGCCGGCCAAACCCCCGCCGCGTGATGCTGGAGGTGCTGGAGCTGCAACCGGAGGCGGCCGTCGCGGAGGCGGAATACCGGCGCCTGCTGGGCTTCCCGCGCGAATACCGCGCCGGCGACCGCGCGGAGCAGCTGGCGGCCGGGGCACGGCGTTGGTACGCCAAGCACGGGCGGCCGTGGCGCTATCTGCGCGAGGCGGCCGTGGATCTGGGGGAGGGCAGCCTGCGCCTTGACGGCATGGAGTTTCACTCCTTGCGCCTGCACGAATACCTGCGGGCGACCGGATCGCGACGGGCGATTCTGGTGGCGGTCGGCGCCGGCGGCAATTGCGAGGAACAGGCCGGCGTCCTGTGGCGGGAGGACAAGCCGGACGAGTATTTCTTTCTCGAGGTGTTTGCCTCCGCGGTGGTCGAACATTTGATCGCGGCCGCCAACGGCCGGATCTGCGGGCTGGCGGAGCGGGACGGCTGGCGGGCGGTGCCGCATTACAGCCCGGGCTATGAAGGCTGGGACGTGGCGGACCAGGGCCGGTTGTTCGCGTTGATCGGCCGCGGCATGGGCCAGGCATGGCCCGAACCCATCGAGGTGCTGCCCAGCGGCATGCTGCGGCCGAAAAAGGCGCTGCTGGCGGTGGTCGGGCTGACCGCGCACGCGCCCGGGGCTCCGGGCCCCGCCCGGCTCGTGCCGTGCGGGCGCTGTTCCTTCGAACCCTGCCAATACCGCCGTGTCCCCTACCGGGCGGGGGCGGTGCGGATCGACGGGGCACCCGCGCCCGCGACGCCGACGGCGCAGGAGCTGCCGGGAATGGAGGCGCGGTATACCATCAGCCGGCGGGCGCTCGAGAAGTGGGCCGGCGAACGGGTGACGGCCCGATCCCGCCCTGATGCCTCGCTGGAGCTGAATTTTCGTTTTGACGGCACGACCTGCTCCAATCTCGGCCGGCCGCTGGCCTTCGATTACACCGTCGTGCTCGGCCCGTCCGAAGCCGGTTATCCCATCCGGGAGGCATCCTGCCGCCCGGCGCCGGACGACGAGGGACACGCGCAAATGTGCGCCTGGTTGGGCGACGCCGCGGGGCTGCGGCGGGCCCTGGGACTCGAGCAACCGCTCCGTGGGCGGCCCCTGAACGCGGTGTTGGGCTGGAGTCGGGTGCCGGCCCCGGCGGGCTGCCTGTGCACCCGCGAAAGCCGGATGCACAAATGGGGCCTCGCCCTCGAGACCTTTCACTACTTTCTGGCCCGGTCCGCCCCCCGTTCGGAGCGGGCTTCGGTGCTTCTGCCATGATCAAACTCTGCGACCTCAACCCCGCGGCGCGGCAGAAACTGCCGCCCGCCTCCCCGGACAAGTCGGGCATCGGCGTCCATTACATCGACGCCTTTCTGGCGCCCATGAATGCCGCGCTGCCGGATGGCACCCGCGTGTCGTGCAAACGCAAGGGCCTGCGCATCATGCTGCGCGTCGGCGCCAAGAAGGGCGACGGTTTGATGCGTCGGCTCGACGTCAGCGCCGATCCCGTGGTCATGCTGCCGGCGGCGCTGCAGGAGGCGGCCCGGGCGGCCGGCGTGCAGTTGGAAATCACCGACCGCGAAATCCTGATCGCGCCATGAGCGCATCCGCGCGCCCCCTTCGCCTGCACTCCCTAACTCCCCCCTCCCTCAACTCCGCCCCCTCATGAAACCCGAGGAATGGCAGACCTTCAAGCAAGCCGCCCGGCTGGAGAAACTCGACCGGGTGCCCATGGCCCTCATCATCGACAGCCCGTGGATTCCGGGCTATGTCGGGGTCAACCACCTGGACTTCTTCCTGGATCCGGAGGTGTGGTTCCAATCGCACCTGAAGATCCACCGGGAGTATCCCGAGATCATCTTCGTCCCCTCGTGGTGGCTGGAATACGGCATGGCCGCGGAACCGTCGGCGCTGGGGGCCAAGATCAAATTCTGGCCGGACAACACGCCCAGCGAATACCACACCCTCTATCACCTCGAGGACATCGACAACTTTCCGCCCTATGAGGTCGAGGCCGACGCCTTCATGGGCCTCACGCTGCACCGGATGCGGATGCAGCGGCAGCGGATCCTGGACACCGGCGAGATTCTGCCGCTGGCCACCGCGCGCGGGCCGATGTGCACCGCCGGCTTCGTGCGGAGCACCACCGATTTCATGATCGACCTGGTGGAGAACCCCCAGGGGGCCCACAAGCTCCTCGACCTGTGCACCCGCCTGATCATCGACTGGCTCAAGGCCCAGGCGAAGGCGATGGGCCCGACGGTCGAGGGGATCTTCGTGCTCGACGACATCGTGGGCTTCGTGAACGAGGAACACTACCAGGAGTTCTGTCATCCGTACCTCAAGCGCATCTGCGACGCCTTCCCCCGGGACTGGGTGAAGATCTATCACAACGACGCCTCGATCGAGGCGTGCCTCGATTACCTGCCCGACGCCGGCTTCCACGTGCTCAACTGGGGCAAACAGACCGACATTGCCGACGTCAAGGCCCGCGTCGGCGGACGGATGTGTCTCATGGGCAACGTCAATCCCCTGGAGGTCGGGGTGCGCGGGACGCCGGCGGAGGTGCGGGCGGCCACGCTGGACGTGCTCGAGAAAAGCGGTGGCGAAGGGATCATCCTCTCGGTGGTCGGCGGCACCAGTCCGGGCAAGCCGCGGCAGAACATCCGGGCAATGCTCGATGCGCTCGCTGAATTCAACCGGGCGCACTTCGGAAAAAGATGACGTCCAATTGCAGGGCCGGACCTTGGGTCCGGGCCGCATCCGGATTCGAAAACCGGATCGGCGCGGCGGCGAGCGCCGGCCCTACAGCGCTGAACAAGAAACCGCCCCGTCTCCCATGCCTGACTACGCGTTGATGAACCAGTGCCTCTACGAGGGCAAAGCCCGGGACGTCGAACAGATGACCAGGGACGCCCTCGCCGCGGGGCGGACCGCCCAGGAGGTCCTGCAGGAGGGGCTCATCGCCGGGATGAGCGTCGTCGGCGAGGACTTCAAGCACAACATTCTCTACGTGCCCGAAGTGCTCATCGCCGCCCGCGCGATGAAGGCGGGCATGGCGGTGCTGAAGCCGTTGCTGTCCGCGCGCGGCGCCGATTACGTGGCTCCCGCCCGCCTCCTCATGGGCACGGACCGGGGCGACCTGCACGACATCGGGAAGAACCTCGTCTGCATGATGGCGGAGGGCGCGGGTTTCCAGGTGAAGGACATCGGCGTGGACCAGAATCTGGAAAAATTCCTGGCCGCGGCGGAGGAATTCAAGCCGGACATCATCGGCATGAGCGCGCTGCTCACCACCACGATGACCTACATGAAGGTGGTCATCGACGGCTTCGAGGAGCGCGGTCAGGGCCACGTGAAGATGGCGATCGGCGGCGCGCCCATCAGCCAGATGTTCGCCGACGAGATCGGGGCCGACGGCTACGGGGCGGACGCGTCGAGCGCGGTGGATCTGTTTCTTTACCTGGTCGGGAAAGGTCCGGCCCCCGCGCCCTCGGCGAAGCCCGGCGCCGCTCCGCCGGCGGGCGCCCCGACCGGGGCGGTGGCGCGGCCGGCCGGGACCACCGCGAAATATCAGGTTCTTTATTGGCAGGACATTCCCTCGCAGGTGAAGGCGTGGGACGATTTTGAGGAGATCACCGTCGACCTGGCGGCCCGCTTCGCGGAACGGATCGACCGGACGGCGCAGCGGCTGGGCTTCACCCAGTCCGACGCCTACCTGGCGCAATGGCGCTGGGGGGAGGAAGCGGAGCGGACCGGTGCGGCCCGGGAGGTGGCGGACGCGGTGCGCCGGGAACTGGAGGCGACGACGCCCTGAGGGAAGGCTCCCGGGGACGGGTTGAACCAACATGCACACGCTGGCGGAGAAGCTGGGACAGTCGACGCGCTTCCTGGTCGGAAGCGAGCTGGTCTCGGTGCGGGGCTCGATGGCGGAACGCGGCGCGGTGAAGACGCGCGATTTCGCGAACCAGTTGGTGGAGTGCCCGGACATCGACTGGGTGTCGATCACCGACAACGCCGGCGGGAATCCGCAGCTGGCGCCGCAGGCGCTGGGCAAGCCGATCCTGTATGCGGGCAAGGAGGTGGTGATTCACCTCACCTGCAAGGACCTCAATCGCAACGGCCTCGAGAGCGAGGCCTGGGCGCTCCACAGCGAGGGATTCCACAACATCCTGGCGATGACCGGCGACTATCCGGCGGGCGGCAACGGCGGCCGGGCCAAGCCGGTTTTCGACCTCGATTCGGTCGGGTTGATCGCGCTGCTGGAACAGATGAACCAGGGCCTGGACATCCACGCGGGGCCGGCGCGCGGGTCCGGCGCCCGCCTGGAGCGGACCGATTTCCTCATCGGTGCGGTCACGACCAACGACAAGCGGCTCGAGGGCGAGGTGATGCCCCAGTACCTCAAGCTCGAGAAGAAGGTGGCCTGCGGCGCCCGGTTCATCATCAACCAGATCGGCTACGATTCGCGCAAGCTGCACGAGCTGCGGCTGTACATGGACCAGCGCGGCATGGCGCACGTGCCGCTGATCGGGAATGTCTACGTCCTCAATCCGCGGGTGGCGCGGCTGTTCCACGACGGCCACATCCCGGGCGTCGTGGTGTCGCCGGAACTGCTCCGGCTCTGCCAGGAACGTGGTCACGGACTCGACGGCGGCCGGGAGTTCTTCCTCGAGTTCGCGGCCAAGCAGATCGCGATCTGCCGGGGCCTCGGCTGCCGCGGCGCCTACCTCGGCGGCGTCTACAATTTCGCGGCGGTGCAGCGGATTCTGGAAATGGCGGGGCGGTTCGCGCCGGACGATTGGAGACAATTTGCGCGTGAAATCGCCTTTTCCCGGCCGGGCGAATTCCACTACTTCGCGGCCGACGGGACCACCGGTCTCGCGGACCCGAACCGGCGCAACGGTCCCTCCGGATCCGGACACGCCGGCTTGGGCTACCGGGCGGCCAAGTGGACCCACGGGGCGGTGTTTACCGCCGGGGGCACCCTGAGCCGGTGGGGCGCGAGAGTCTGCGCCAAGGCCGCCGATCCCGCCCAGGGTCCGTGGCTGTTGCGCCTGGTCGAACATCTGAGCAAGGCGGCGTTGTTCCGCTGCCAGGATTGCGGCGACTGCTCGCTGCCGGAAATCGCCTTTCTCTGCCCCGAATCGCAATGTGCGAAGAACCAGCGCAACGGTCCCTGCGGCGGCACGCGCGACGGTCGCTGCGAGGTCGACGGGTACGGGGACTGCATCTGGCTGCGGGCCTACGACCGCCTGCGCCACGACGGCCGGGAGCAGGAGTTGCTGGCCCACGCCCCCGTGGTGCAGAACCAGGGCCTGCGCGGCACGTCGTCCTGGGCCAACTTCTGGCTGGGCCGGGATCATGCGGCCCGGCCGGCAACCGCGGCCGGCGGCGGCGACCAGCCGGCGGGAGGACCCCCGGCATGAAGCGGACCGGCCTGAGCATCATCGGCGAGTTGATGAACAACTCGTACGCCCGCGCCCGCCGGGCGTTTTCCGACCGCAACGTCAACGATTACCAGCAGCTCGCGCGGTTGCAGGCCGGGCTCGGCGCCCGGTTCCTGACGCTCAACCTCGATGGGACGCAACGCATCCAGGTGCGCCGGGAGGAGATGCTCGCCTTTTTGCCCGACTTGATCCCGGCGATCCAGGAGGCCACGTCCGTGCCGCTGAGTTTCGACAACCCCGCGGTCGAGTATCACCGGGTGGCCCTGCGGCATTACGACCGCCGCCGGAGCGGCGCCCCGGTGCTCAACTCGATCGCGGCCTCGCGCGAGCACCTCGACGAGCTGCTCGAACTGGTCGCCGCCCATGACACCCTGGCGGTGGTGATGGCGTCGGAGCGGTTCGTGCCCGGGGGCACGGCGCAATGCCTGTCGGCCGCCGACGCCCATGCGGCCGCCCGGCATTTCGTCGAACTGCTGGCCACCAAGGCGGGCCGCCGGCCCGACCAGATCATCATCGATCCGGGCCTGGCCCCGGTGGGGGCCGATACCTACGGCCTCGTCAACATCGGGCTGGATGCCATGCGTCTGATTCGCGGCGATCCCGACCTGGCGGGGGTGCATCTGATGGTCGGCCTGTCCAATTTCGCCTGGGGCACGCCGAAGGGGGTGCGCGAACAACTGGAACAGGCCTACCTGACCCTGGGTATGGAGGCGGGCCTCGACTTCGCCCTGGCCAATCCGGAGAAATCCCCGGCTCCGCTGCCGTCCGATCATCCCATGGTCGGCCGGCTGCGCGCGGCGTTGGCGCAGGGCCGCGCCCGGGGTGGCGAGAGCCAGGAAACGGCCGGCTTCCGTCAGGCCGAGGCCATCATGGCCATCTGCCAGGAAGCAACCGCCGACGACTTCTGAGGGCTGCCATGATTGCGATTCCGACCGCCACCCCGGACCGCCGCATCTGGCTGCGGGTCGGCACGCTGCTGGACGGCACCGCAACCTCCCCGGCTTACGACGTCCATGTCGTGTACGACAGCGAAGGCATCCGGTTTGTCGGCCGGGACGGCGCCGCGCCCCCGCCGGAATTGTTGCGGCCAGGGCAGCGGGGTCCCGACGTGGATGCGCCCGACTGCACGCTGTTACCCGGCCTGATCGAGGCGCACGCCCACCTGTTTCTCGAGGGCGGCGAAATTGATCCCGCCAAACGCGCCGCCTACCTGAAACTCACCCCGGCGGAATTTCTTGCGGCGGCCACCACGCGCCTCGAGAAACTGGTCCGCCTCGGCGTGGTCGGGGTGCGTGACGCCGGGGACCGGCACGGGGTGGGGCTGGCGTTGAGCCGGCGGTGTGCCGCGGCGGACCGGCCGCTCATGCCCTACGTGGACAGCCCGGGCGCGGCGATCCACCACCGCGGGCGGTACGGCGGCTTCATGGCGGAACCGGCGGAGGACTTCGCCTCGCCGGCGGCGTGCGTCGAGGCCCGGGTGCGGTCGGGCGCGGATCGCATCAAGCTGATCGCCACCGGCATCATCGATTTCAAGAGAGGGCGGGTCACCAGCCCGCCGCAAATGGACGCCGGCGAAATCGCCGGTTATGTCACGGCAGCGGCCCGCCTTGGCCGCCAGACCTTCGCCCATGCCTCGGGCGAGGCCGGCATCGGCGCGGTGATTGCGGGCGGCGTCGATTCGGTGGAGCACGGCTTCTTCGTCCGCGACGACCAACTGGCGCGGATGCGGGACCGGCGGACGGCGTGGGTGCCGACCTTCGTGCCCGTGCAGAAGCAGGTGGATCATGCCGCCGCGCTCGGCTGGGGGCGGGAGGTGGTGGCCCACCTGCGCGGCATTCTGGAGCGGCACGCGGCCAGCCTGGCCCGGGCCCACGACCTGGGGGTGCTCATCGCAGCCGGAAGCGACGCGGGCTCGTGCGGCGTGGCCCACGGTTACGGTCTGTTGGATGAGCTGGAGTTGATGGAGCGCGCCGGGCTGCCGGCGATCGCGATCATCAACGCCGCCACGGGCACGAGCGCCGCGC
Organism: Opitutaceae bacterium; assembly: GCA_046704925.1. Classification (GTDB taxonomy): domain Bacteria; phylum Verrucomicrobiota; class Verrucomicrobiia; order Opitutales; family Opitutaceae; genus Fen-1467. The sequence goes on from JBJKRD010000371.1 coordinate 8,699, forward strand.
GTTTCCGGTACCGGGAGGAACTCGGACGGATCGCGCCCGGTTGCCGCAGCCGTTTCATCCTGACGAGTCACTCCCCGCTGGTGACGGTCACGAATCTGCGCCGCCCCCGGGTGGTGGTCTTCGACGGGCGGGTGCTGAACGGCGGCGGGGCGGTCGACGCAAAAGGATTGTAGCGCGCCGCCGTCTGTCGGTTGGTGCCCGCCAAGCCGCCGCGGTGTTGGCATGGCAGGTGGGGATGGGGCCGGGCTGCCCGATCCGCCGGGCAAAATCTTTTTGCGCCTTTTGCGCCTTTTTGCGGCAATTCCATCCACGCCATTGATGATGAAACCGACTCTTCTGGAGACCCTGCGGCTTCGCCGCCTCGTGGGCGACGGGGCGATGGGGACGCAACTGATGCTCGCCGGGTTGGAGCAGGGCGCCTGCGGCGAGGCGTGGAACCTGAGCCAGCCCGATCGGGTGGTGGCCATTCAGCGCCGGTATGTCGACGCGGGGGCCGACTGCCTGATCACCAACACCTTTGGCGGCAGCCGCCTGATGCTCGGCCGGCACGGCCAGGAGCAGGATGTGACGGCCATCAACGAGGCGGGGGTGCGCCTCGCCCGGCAGGCGTTTGCCGACCGGCCGGGATTTGTGCTCGGCGACATCGGTCCGCTGGGCGCGATCCTCGAGCCCTATGGCGAACTGCCGGAGGCGGAGGCCCGGGCCGCGCTGGAGGAGCAGGCCGCGGCGCTGGTGGGCGCGGGGGTGGACGCGATCATCATCGAAACCCAGACGTCGCTGGAGGAACTGGGCCTGGCCATCGATGCCGCCCGGCGGTCCGGAGCGCCCTGCGTGATTGCCTCGCTGGCGTACGACCTGTCGGTCGACCGGACCTTCTACAAGACCATGATGGGAGTCGCGCCTGAGCAGGCCGCGGAATTCGTGGCGGAAAAAGGGGCCGACGTCGCGGCGCTCAATTGCGGCACGGGCATGGACATGGCGGGCGCCGCCAAGGTGGCGCGGATTTACCGCGAGCATTGCGCCCTGCCCGTCATGGTGCAGCCCAACGCGGGTCTGCCCGTCCTGGAAAACCTCAAGGCGGTCTACAAGCAGACGCCCGCGGACATGGCGCGCGACGTGCCCGAAGTGCTGGCGGCCGGCGTGAACATCGTCGGTTCGTGCTGCGGCAGCACGCCGGACCACACCCGGGCGATCCGCCGGCAGGTCGACGCCTTCAACGCGGCCGCGTGACCGCCTCCGGCGGTCTTACAACCGCGGCGGGGGCGGCTTGATCGGCGGGGCCCACGCGTTGGCCCCGATGGCGCGGAGCTTGCGCCGGTAAACCTTGTCGTTGCAGGTCGCATAGAGGATGTCGAACTGCGGGCCGCCGAAGCAGAGGTTGGTGATCAGTCCGTTGGGAGTGGGAATGATCGCGCCGACCCGGCCCGCCTGATCACAGACCTGAATGCCAAGGCGCGTGGCCACAAAGATGTTTCCGCTCCGGCTGACCTTGAGTCCGTCGGCGAAACTCTGGTCCTCCGTGTCCGGCTCGTGGAGCCAGCAGTACCGCTGCTTGTCGGCGAGCGTGCCGTCGGGGCGAACGACGTAGCTGTACACCCAGTGCGACCGGTAGTCGTCCACATAGAGCAGCGACTGGTCGGGCGAGAGGGCGACGCCGTTGGCGTAGCGCAGGCCCGTATCCACAACCTCCTTCGCGCCGTCGGGGCGGATGAGCCATACTTTGCTCGGTTCGTGGGCCGCGCCACCGGGTGGATTGGTGACGTAGATATTGCCGTTGTAGGCGACCACGAGGTCGTTGCCGGCGATACCGTCGGCGATGACGCTGGCGTGGCCAGTGGCGTCGTAGGCGAGAATTTGTTTCGTGGCGGTGGCGACGGCGTAGAGCCGGCCGTCGGGACCGAAGGCCTGCCCGTTGGCCCGTTTCGTGTCGGCGATGTATTCGCGCGGTTTGCCGTCGGCATCGATCCGGTAAGCCTTGCCGGCGGGAATGTCGGTGAAGCAGACTTCGCCCTGGGCGTTGGCGGCGGGTCCTTCGGTCAGGCGGTAGCCCTCGCCGAGGAGCTGCCATTCCTCCCCGGGAACGAGGATGGCGGCCAGCGCCGCGTTCCTGGTCGGCGCGGCGGGGCCGACCGGTGTGGGCCAGTCCTTCCAGAGCCAGCGAATCGCGTCGGGGAAGATCGCGGTACCCTGACGTCCGTTGTGCCCGCCCTCGCCCCAGACGTGGTTCACCTCGTAGCCGGCGAACGTGAGCGCGCGCTCCATCGTCTGGTTGGCCATCCACCAGTCGCCGCCCATATGGTTGAGGTCGCCGCTTCCGTCCTGGAGGAACACGCGCAGGCGCTTCGGCTCGGTCTTGCGGATCAGCGTCGGGTACCGGTCGCCGCCGCGCAGACCGACATAGGTGCCGATGGCGGAAAAGACGCGCGTGAACGCGTCGGGCCGTTCCCAGGCCGCGGTGAATGCGCAGATCGCGCGGCTGCTCGAGCCGCCGATGGCGCGGTCGTTGCCGGAGTGGGACAGGCGGATCGGGCGGCCGTCGCCGGTGGTCTTCGTCTCGACGAACGGCAGCAGTTCGTCGAGCAGGAAGCGTGCGTAGGCGTCGCCCAGGCCGTCGTACTCGACGCTGCGGTTGAAGCGGTCGAGCGCGTGCTCCGGATCGGCCGCCTTCACGACCCCCGGGGTCACGAACACGCCGATGATCACCGGCAGTTCGCCGCGGGCGATGAGGTTGTCGAAAACGACGGGGGCGTTCCACTGCACGCCATCCTGGTTGACATAGACGCAGGCCGGCTTGGCGGGGTCATACTGTTTCGGCACGTAGACCGTCACCTGGCGCGTGGTGCCCGGAAAGATCTTCGAGCCGGTGAAATCGAATCTGAGGAGTTCACCGTGTGGCACGCCGGGCTGCACGACTGAGTCGGGATGGGTGGGGTATTCGTCGGCGGCGGGCAGGGGGAGCGCTGCGCGGAGCAACGCTGAGGCGAGCAGGGCGATGCGGGCGGGCTTTTTCATGGCGGGGCGGACAGGGAATACCAAACGTGGCCGCGGTGGGGAGGGGTTCCCAACCCGACCAAGGCTCCGGACGGGGTCAACGCAAAAGAGCGGAAGCGCACCAGAGGACCGGCGCCTGGCCGTGGAAGTCGCCGACGGCCCGCGGTCGCTCGAGGTAATACTGGAGGTCGTTCTTCGTGCCGGTGCCGACGCACACGTCGTCGATGTCGCCGTCAGCGTTGAGGTGCCGCGCGAGTGCCAGCCAGCCGCGTCGCGCGGCGGGCGCATAGGTGGCCGGCTCGAGCCAGCCCTGCCGGACGCCGGTGATGAACGCGAAGGTGAACATCCCGGTGCACGAGGTCTCGCCCCACGCCTCGGGATGATCGAGCAACTGGTGCCAGAGGCCGTCCGGCCCCTGCAGCGCGAGCAGCGTCGCCATCATCTTCCGGTAGCCGGCCAGAATCCGCGGGCGGAGCGGGTGGGACTCCGGCAACGACCGCAACAGTTCGGCCAGGCCCGCGGCCATCCAGCCGTTGCCCCGCCCCCAGAAGAACGGCGTGTCCGGCGCGTGGTGGAACAAGCCGTTGGGCTGCTGCAGCCGGTCCAGGTAGGCGACCATTTCCCGCGCGGCGCGGTCGAGGTAGCGCGGGTCGCCCGTGGCCCGGAACGCCTGCGTCTGGAGCGCCGTGATCATGAACATGTCGTCGATCCAGAAGCGTGTCTGGCTGGTCAACCCTGCGGGCGTCGGGTTGTCCCATTGGCCGTCGGCGTAGGCCAGACCGAGGTTGCGCCAACGGGCCGCGTGGGTCTGCCGGTAGATCTCGAGCGGCACGATGCCGAACACTGAGTTGTCCACATGGTCGATCGCGGGGATCAGCTGCTCCTCCCGGGAGGCGAGCTTCTCGAGGCGTTCCCCCAGTCGCGCCCCGAGTGCGGGCTCCTTCGCGAGCTGGGCGAAGGTCAGCGCGCCGTACCAGACGCAGGCCTCCGCGTAAGAGAGGGTGCCGCGTTCGGCCCAGAGGACGTGGGGCGAACCGAGAAACCGCTCCGTCACCCGGCGGCCGATGACGGGCGGCGCGACGCCGGGATCGGGCCAGATCTGGAAGTAGCGATCCCCGTCCGAGGCGCGCAGGAGAGACAGGGTCTGAACCACAACGACCCCCAGACACCAGGGAAGCCACCGAGAGGAGAACGTCCGTCCTCCGGCTCCCAGTGCCTTGGTGGCGGAGATTTCAGTGCGCTCGATAATCGAATCCGCGGCGGCACCCGCCTCAATCGTCGGGGTGACCCGGCATGCGCTTGAGCTGGATGTGTTCATAGTAGTCGAGCGAATGCGCGGGCGGCTCGACGCCGGCGGGCAGCGGCCGGTGGGAGAAGGTCTGGAAATAGAGCAGGCAGGCGTCGCGCCAGTGCCGGGCGTCGCGCTCCTGGATTCTCAGCAGCGCGGCGACATGTTCGAAGCGTGCCTGGTCCATCAGGCCCTTGAGGGAGGCCCACGTCTTCTCCCAGCCGCGCACCTCGCCGACGCCATGCTGGTAGTGCAGGCACAGCTCGTCCCACAACGTGCGGCCGGATTTCATCCGGTAGTCCCACGGCACATGGTGAAACCACAGCAGCAGGTTTTCAGGGCAGGTCGCCAGCTTGCCAAAGCGCGCCGCGACAGGCGGGGCGTATTGGGCCACCGCGTCGGAGCCGGCCGCCGTGCGGTCAAACCCGATTCCCTCGGCGTCCGCCCGGTGGTAGTAGACCGGATTCCAGTCGCGGCGCAGGTTGTCCACCCACGGTCCGGGTCCGTAGTGATGTCCCGTGGCCATGAGGTGGGCCAGTCCCAGCGGCGTCATGTAGTCGACCACCGCCTCGCGCGACGCGAGCAGCATCCGGGTGATCGGACGCACGACGCGCGGGTCGTTCCCGAAGGTCATGCGGGTCCACTCGTCGGCGATCTGCGCCGGGCTGAGGTCGTGGTTCCACGCCAGGCGGCCGAACGCGTACCAGTTGGCGGCGGCCAGGGGGTGCCCGCACCAATCGCGGTCGTCGCCCGTGTTGGCCACCCCGGCGATGCCCGTGAGGGTCTGGTGCTCGAGGCTGCCGTCGACGATCCGCGCCACGGTGGAGCCGGGGCCGTCGACGTAAGTGTCGGAGTCGAGAACCTCCTTCCACAACGGTGCGAGGAAGGCGAGGTCGGTGCCCTGCCCCAGGTACTCCTGGGTGATCTGCAGCTCGAGCATCTCCGGCGTATGCGGCATGGCGCCGAAGAGCGGGTGGAACGGTTCGCGCGGCTGGAAATCGAGCGGGCCGTTCTTGATCTGCACCAGCACATTGGGCCGGAACCTGCCGTCAAGGGGCTTGAATTCGTCATAGGCCTGCTTCGTGCGGTCGTCGGGCAATTGCTGGCTGTAAACAAACGCGCGCCACATCACGATGCCGCCGTGCGGGGCCACGGCGTCGGCCAGCAGGTTCGCGCCCTGGGCGTGGGTGCGACCGTAATCCTGCGGACCGGGCTGTCCCTCCGAGTTGGCCTTCACCAGAAATCCGCCGAAGTCGGGAATCAACCGGTAGATCTCATCCGCCTTGTCCTTCCACCATTGGATGACGGCGGGATTCAGCGGGTCGGCCGTCTTCAGGCCCCCGCTCTCGATCGGAGCGCTGAAGCGGGCGGACAGGTAGACGCGGATGCCGTAGGGCCGGAAGGCGTCGGCCAGGGCGGCGACCTTTTTCAGCCAGCGCGGCGTCAGGATCAACGGGTCGGCGTTGACGTTGTTCAGCACCGCGCCGTTGAGGCCGAGCGAGGCGCAGGCGCGGGCGTAATCGCGGTAGCGGGGATAGACGTAATCCGGCAGCACAAACCAGTGCCAGAGCGAGAACCCGGCGTAGCCGCGTTCGATGGTCCGGTCGAGGTTGTCCCAATGGTCGAGCAGGCGGCGCTGGATCTTCGGCGCGCTGGAGACATTCAGACCGTCGAGCGAGCCGTCGGTCTGGAGCCGGCGCAGGAGCGCGAAAGCGCCGTAGAGCACGCCGAGGTCACGGTTGGCCGCGACGACCACGACGCGGCGACCGTCGCGGCTGGCGGCGGTGAGGCGGTATCCCTCGGTCCCGAGGGCGGCATCCGCCGCCGATTTTTCGAGGGTGACCGGGGGCGCCTGGCCGAGCAACCCGCCGAGCCCGCGCTCAAGTTCGTCGCGCGCGGCGGTGATGGCCGGCGAATCGACCGCTTCCGGCGTCGCCAGCACCACGCCGCCGAGGGCGTCGACGTAGGCCGCGCGTTGGGTGGCGTTCGGAATCAGATCGTACCGCAGCCAGAGGCGGTAGCCGTCGTCGGCCCGGATGGCGGCGAGGCCGGCCAGTCCGAGGACGGCGGCCGTGAAGATGCGATGAGGACTCATGAAGGGGTCGAACCCGATCAGCCGGCCGGCGCGTAGATGCGGAACCGGCCGCTGACTTCGAGCAGCGCGAGGAAATAGAGCAGGCCGTCGTAGTAGCGGTATTCTCCGGCGGGAATGGGCATCTCCCACAAATGCTGGACGAAGGGACGGGCCAGGTCGGGCTTGGCGGCCAGGCCGGCCACCGCCGCCATGGCCGTCAGGCCGGGCGAATAACCCTGCGAGAGCGGGCGGCCGTCGAGGGAGTATTGGTTGACCAGGTTGGGCTCCTGGCGCGCCAAAAAGGCGAGCACGCGATTGCTCTGTTCGACCTGCCACGGATCGGCGTCGAACCAGGTGTGGTCGACGGCGACATTCGCCAGCGTGCGCCAGGCGTCGAAGCGGAAATCGCCGTGGCCGCGGAGGTCGCGGGGGGTGCCGTCGAAATTGGCGTAGTCCGGCATCAGGCCGGTCCGGGGATTGGCGGTGCGACGGAAGAACGCGCGGCCGGTGGCGGCGTCCTCGGCCCAGAAACCCTGATCGGCCCCGGCCCAGCGGGCCCAGAGTTCATAGAACGCCGGCAGATCGTAGGAGGGATCGGTGAACTCGCGGCCCCAGTGATCGGGCGTGAACCGGACCAACCGGGCCTCCCGGTTGAACATGTCCGTGTTCGTCCCGTCCGCTTCGCGGTGATGGAGCATGGTGCGGAGGATGGCCTGCCCCTCCGCGTTGTAGTCGAAGATCCCCTTGGCGTTGCCCCAGCGGTGCGCCGCAAACAACAGGGCCATGGTGAACCACTGCTCGCCGTCGGAGGCGGGGCCGGGATCCAGTTGGCGGCCGTCGTACGCGCAGTGCCACGCGAAATATCCGGCGAGCGGTCCGTCGGCATGATACATGTGCACCTTCGCCCATTTCCAGATCCGGTCGAACTCCGTTCGGTGGTCCAGTTGCACGGCGTTCATCATGCCATAGGACATGCCTTCCGTGCGCACATCCTTGCTGTGGATGTCGGCGACGTAAGCCGTGTCGTCCGGCGCGGGATAATAGATGCGCTGCGTCTCGTCGTTGCCGTAAAAGAGCTGACGCCAGGCGGCCTCGACCTTGGCTTGGATCTCGGCGTCCGATTTGCCGAGCAGGGAGGCGAAGAGGTTGGGATACCGACCGGTGGTGAAGGCGCCCGGCGCGGGTTGACCGGCGGCGAGAGCGGCCGGCACGAGCAGGCCGACGAGCAGACGCAGATGGCGGACGGCGGGCATGGCAGAGCGGGCGGCTCAGGCGGTGGCCGCCGCCTTCCGGCGCTCAACGAGTTCGTCCTGGATGCGCCGGTTCAGCGCCTTGCCGATCGGGTAAATGGCCAGGCACGCAATGGCGATGACAAACGGGATGGTCGCGTAAACGCTGGAGCTGAGGCGGATACCGAAAAGGGCGTGCGCCGACTGGGCCACGTTGGGCACGAATCCATAGGCGGCGAGCAGCCAGCCGCTGAGCGCCCCGCCAAGACCAAGGCCGGCCTTCAGGGCAAAGATGACGCCGGCAAACATGAACCCGGTGGCGCGGCGGCCCGTCTTCCACTCCGAGAAGTCGGCCACGTCGGCGATCATCACCCAGAGCACGGGAATGGTGGGACCCCAACCCAGCGGCCAAAGGATCATCAGGGCCATCAGG
>JBJKRD010000372.1:0-13171 GCA_046704925.1 Opitutaceae bacterium
GTCATTCCACATCTTGGTTTTGTACGCCGCGAACAGGTCGACGTAGAAGTGGCTCTTGTCGTAGATCGGCCGATTGGGATCTAGGTCGGTATAGATATCTGGATTAGCGGGGTCTCCCTGGATGCCATAATAGCCGATGGAGCCCCGGTCCTCCCAGCGCAGCGCCCCGCCCACGCTCATGTCCTTGAGATATCTCCGCTCGGTGAGGGCGGCGAGCTGGAGGCTCGTGCTCAGGCGGAACGAGTAGGGGCGAATCTGCGGGCTGGCCTTGCCCTCCTGGGCGCGCATCACTCCGAAGGGCGCCTTCACGAAGGCATTGTAGTTGTCCTGCGGGCTCTGGCCCGAGGCGGTGTAACTGGCGGGCCCCGGCGCCGGCGGCGAGGCGACGCTGGCGTTGGTGTAGTGGTGCCGCCACCAGGATTTCGCCGGTATGGTGATCCCGGAAACCGGATCCGCCGCCGGCGTATTGTTGCCCTCGGCCGCGGCGTTGGCGTCGCTGATCGACGGGTCCACGATCGTCTCCCAGATCGGCATGCGCTGACCGATCCAGGTCACGAGGGCCTTGTCGATGTTCTCGTTGCTCTGCTTGATCTTGGTGACCGAGGCCGCGACCGTCCAGTAACGGGTCGGATTGTAGTTGATCTCGATCTCCGTGCCGACCGAACGGACGTCCATGGTGGCGCCGATCGGCGGGACGGCGTTGGAGTAGAAGGCGGCGTCGGCGCTGCTGAAGCCGGTCAGGGTCTCCACTTGGGCGTCGACCTGGCTCTGCGTCCAGGTCGGGTTCTGGTATTGCACCCAGCGCTGGGCGTTGTTGTAGAGGTTCACGCTGCCCGTGGGGGAACCGGCGCCGACGAGCGGGAAATCGATGCGCAGGACGCGCTGCGCCATGGTGCTGATGTCGGTCGTCTGGGCGTCCTTCTGCACATCGTCGAAATGCGTCGCGCGGATCTGCAGGGTGTCATGGAGGAGGCTCAGGCCGAGGCCCCAGCTCTTGTCGGTGCCGGTGGTGTTGGGCAGGATGTTCCGGTAAAGATCCTGGGCGGGCAGCGTCGGCAGGAAGCTGTTAGACCGGTTGGAGTAAACGAACAGTCCGCCCAGCAACTCGCCGAGTAAACGCGCGCCGCGGCCCTTGTGTTCCAGATTCGTGGCCACGGACGTGTTCAGGAACGGCTTCAGCACGAACTGCGCATTGGTGGTGTGGCCGGTGTTCTTGTAGATGGTCGCCGCCCAATGGTCGATGATGTCGTGATTGAACGTCATGCCGTCGCTCTCGAGAAAGGTGTTCGTCGTGGGCTGCCCCGGGTTGCCGAACCGGGTCCACGTGGTGTCATTGCGCCACCCGAGCGTCGTCACCAGGCGATCGCCGAGCAGATGGCTCTGGCCCACGAGGCCGGCGGTCTTCAGGGTGGTCTTGCTGTTGAAGCTGCCGCCGGATTTGTCCGCGCCCACCTGGCCGAGCACGATGTTGTCGGTGTGCGAAGTGTAGGTGAAGTTCGGGGACGAACCCGACCGGCTCACCCACACGAACGGATAGGTGCCGTAGTTGAAGGTGCCGGGCGCGTACTGGACCTGGGTCGTGTTGGCCGCGCCCACGTAGTAGCGGTATTCGCCCTGGGTCAAAGTGACGTTGGTGGGCGTGCCGGTCGGGGCGCTCTGGAAGCCGGTGTAGCTGCCCGTCGGCACCCACGAGACGTCGGAGGCGAAGGCGTCGCGGTAGGAATACTGGCGGCTCAGGCGGTACTTGTATTCGCCATAACCCGTTACCTGGAACCAGCCCAGCCATTTAAGCAGGTTCGCCTGGTGCGTCAGGTCGAGCCGGTAGGCGAGCTGGCCGCGGTAGGTGTCCCACTTCTGCGGGTTCTCCTGCGTGCGGGGCTTGTCGGAGGGAATGTACGGACGCATGAAGAAGGGATTAGGGGTCCCGTCGATCAGCCTTTCGTTGATGTCCACCATCAGCTGGCCCGACTGGCCGTTGTCGTTGGAGACGCCGAGGACGTTGCGCGTCCAGCGATTGGAGTCTTCGCGCATGAAGGTGGCCTGGGCCGCCAAGGTCTGCATCTCCGTATCGATGAAGTTCTGGTCGACCTTGAAATAATAGGTCGTCGTCCGGTCCCAGAAACGGTTCGGCGCCGAGATGTTGATGGACGACCAATCGTAGATGTTCTTGTCGTTGATCGTCGGCGTGGTGTTGAACAGGTATTGGTTCAACGGGCGCGGCGCCGTGCCGGAGAACACCGAGCCGGGCGCCGCGGAGGTCTGGAGCAGATGGTTCGCGGTGTAGCTCCCGGTGGGGCCCGCGGTCGTGGCGCCCGCGAGCACCGCGGTGTTGGTGGTGACCTGGGGCGCCTGCCAAAGGACCAGCCCGTTCTGATCGATGAACATCTGGGTGTGGTTGTTGCCCAGGTAGCTGGAAGTGAAGTAATCCGGGCCGTTGTAGGTGGTGGCCGTGTACGGCCCGAGCGTCGTGCCGTTCAGGTGGACCGTCATGGTCACGGGATCCCACGTGGGTTTGCCGCTCGCGATCCAGTAGGAGAGGTTGTCGCGCGGCGGCAGGGTGTTCGGGCGGTTGCCGTAGGCGTGATAAAAGCCGACCGAGGCCGTGATCGTCGTGTTCTTGAGCGGCCGCCACTTGACCATCGCCCGGTAGCGCTCGGTGTCCACCCCGGAGGGCTTCCGTTCGTAGCCATCGTGCTGAAAGATGCCGCTGGCGCGAACGGCGAGCTTGTCCAGGAGGAGCGCCTTGTTCACGTCGAGGCTCGTGCGCCAGCCGCCGTAGCTGTCCGCCCGCAGCTGGGTCTGGGCGTGGTCGCGCGTCAGGATGGCCGAGGTCGGGATCATGTTGACCGTGCCCGACGGGTTGCCCAGGCCGAACACGTTCGCGTTGGGCCCGCGGCTGATCTCGACGGCCTCGACCTCGAGCGAGTCGATCGGCACGCGATTCATGGTCTCGATGTTGTCGAAGGAGACGTTGGCCGAGCCGATGCCGCGGACGCGATTGGCCTGCGTCGGATTGGCCTGGACATTGTCCGAGATGCTGCCGTTGCGGTCGACCGTGTAGTCCGTGTAGGTGCCGATGCCCTCGGTGTCGGCCACGTAAAGGAACATGTCGTTGATATCGAGGACCGCAAAGTCGGTCATCTGTTGCTTCGTCATCACCGTGATGGACGATGCGAGGTCGGCCAGCCGGGTGTTGAAGCGGGTGCCCGAGAGGGTGTTTGCGCCGTAGTAACCCTTCTGGGTGTCGCTGGTCACCTCAAACGGCGACATGCGGATGACCTCTTCGCTGGCGGCGACGGACGAGGCGGGAGCGACGGGTGGGGGCGCCTCTTGCGCCCGGATGATCGAGATGGCCAGGAAGGCGCCGATCGGTGCCAAGCCAAGCCAACGCACTAGCGTGCTGCATGAATGCTGGAGTTTCATGGTTTTTCTCCGCTCCGACGGCCCAGGCCGGAGGGATCTGGTTCGAGTTCGGGGTTTCGGGACACGTGTCCTAATGCGAAGCCGTCCGGAAGCAATGCAAAAAGAACCGCCGCCCGAGGGGCGGCGGTTGCAGGGGGCTCGCCGGCGGCGAGGAACGGCCGGGGCCGGCGCTACAAATCGAAGGTAACCGTGAAAATGTACTGCGCCGGATCCATGATGCGATACGAGTTTATGCTTCCGTCCGGATTGGCGCCGATGGCCTGGAGGCGGATCTTGTCCCCCAGGTTCTTCACGTTGAATTGAAAGGTCGTCGGGACCCGCCCGGCAAACAGTTTGATCCGGTACCGGACAAAGAGGTCGAAGTAGGTGTGCGCCTTGTCGTAGATCGGCCGGCTGGCGTCGAGGGACTGGTAGATCCCGCTGGCATCGGCGATGCCGTAGTAGCCGATCGCGCCCTTGTCCTCCCAGCGCACCGCACCGCCGAGGGTCACGTCGCGGAGGATCGGATGCGAGGTGATGCCGGCCAGATTGACGCTGGTGCTCACCCGGGCGTTGTACTTGCGCACCTCGGGATTGGACTTGCCGTCGAGCTGCTGGATCACGGCGAACGGCGTGGCCACGAACTGCTCATAATTCTGCTGCGGCGTCTGGCTTTGCCCGCTGAAACTCGACGTCCACCACAGGACCGGGCCGTCGTCCGGCGTACCCCACACGTGGTCGGGCCCGCGCGGATCCATGATGGTGGTCCAGACCGGCATGCGCTGGGCGATCCACTGCGCGATGTCCTGCGAGTAGTTGGTGTTGATCGATTCGCCCTTCGTCACGCTGGCCTGGACCGTCCAGTAATCCGTGGGGTTGTAGTTGACCTCCAGCTCCCAGCCCTTGCCCTCGGCATCCTGGGTCGAACCCAGGTGGCCGGCGGCGTACTCGTCGTACATGGTGGTCGCCAGATCGTTGGATAGGCCCAGTTCCTTCCCGATCTCGTCGTTGATCTGCTGCTGCGTCCAGCCCGCGTGCGCCGGATCGTCGGTCACCCAAGCCGTGACATTGTCCCACAAGCGATACGATTTGTCGTCCCAGACATCGAACCGCGCCACGCGCCCGGCGACCGTTGAGGCGTCGCCATTGCGGTTGGAGAGGACCTTGGTGTCGTAATGGTTCAGCCGCAGCACGAACTTGTTGGTGATGTTCCACCACAGGCCGTATTCCTCGTCCTTGCCCTTGGTGTTGGGCAGTTCCTGCTGGAACAGGTTCACGCGCGGCACCTGGGGAATGAAGCTGTCGGACTTGTCGTAGGTGAAGGCCAGGCCCCGCAGCGCGTCGGCCCAGAGACCGTGCCGGCTGCGGAACGAATCCTTGAAGGGACGGAACACCACTTCGCCGGTCTTCGTCTTGCCGCTGTTGAAGGCGTAGTCCCCGACCGCCCAATGGTTGATCGAATTATAGTCGAAGCTGATCCCATCGGGGTTGAGCAACACCGGCGTGCTCCCGGACTTCTCATACTGCTTGTCCTCGCGCAGGCCGAAGGTGGTCACAATGGCATCGTTGAGGAAATGATCCTGCAGCACCGCGCCGAGGGTCTTGAGGATCGTCTTGTTGTTGCTGCCGGCGCCGGTGGAGTCGGTGACCGCCACCTGTTGCAGGTCCGCCTGGTCGGTGTGGAACACGCCGCCCTGACCGCCCCAGACGAACGGATAGGTGCCGTAGGAGAAGTTGGCCGGGGCATACTGCACAACGTTGCCCGCACCGCCCACGTAGTAGCGGTAGTAATTGCGGGTGAGCTGCGAAGCCGCCACCGAGGGACCGCCATTGACGCTGACCTTGCTCTGGTTGCCGCGGGGCACATTCGGCGGGATCCAGGACAGGTTGTTGGCGATCGCGTCGCGGTAGGAGTAGCGGCGGTTGATCCGGTACTTGTACTCGTCGTAACCTGCGAGCTCATGGCGCCCCAGCCATTTGATCCAGCTATTCTGGCCGGTCAAATCGAGCCGGTAGAGCAGCTGGCCGCGGTAGGTGTCCCATTTCGCCGGCTCCCAGGTGGTGCGGGGCTGATCCGTCCCGATGTACGGCCGCAGGAAATAGGGGTTGGGGCTGCCGTCGAGCAGGCGCTCGTTGACGTCGATGAACAGCTGCCCCGACTGGCCATTGTCGTTGGAGGTGTTGACGAGATTGCGCTTGTAGCGCTGCGCGTCCTCCCGCAGGAAGGCCACCTGGCCGACCAGCGACTGCATCGGCGTGTCGAAGAAAAACTGGTCGAGCTTCACCTCGGTCATGAGCTCCCGGTCCATGATCCGGTTGAGCGACGCGATGTTGATCGAGGACCAGTCGTAGATGGACTTGTCGCTGATCGACGGGGTCGTCGTGAACAGCGGCTGGTCCGAAACCCGGCCCTTTTGCACTCCCGCCGCGGAATTCGGAGCCACAAAACGACTCGTGCCGGACGTGACTGTGGAGAGAAATTTGGAGCTGCTGGGATCGGTGTTGATCGGCGAGGTGCTGTTCGTCACCTGCGGCACGCTCCAATAGCCGACGCTGCCGTCGCCGTTGATGAAGATCTGGCTGTGGGTGGCGCCGGTGAGCGTGTCGATAAAGTAATCGGGCAGCTTGGACGAATTCGTATACGGTCCGAGGGTCGCGCCGTTGAGATGCACGGTCTCGGTCACGGGATCCCAGGTGGGCTCGCCGCTGGCGATCCAGTAGGAAACGTTGTCGCGCGGCGGCATGGCGTTCGGCCGGTTGCCGTTCATGCGGTAGTAATAGGCGCCGGCGCTGATCGTGGTGCCCTTGAACGGCCGGTACTTGATCATCGCGTTGTAGCGGACCGTGTTTGTGCCCGACGGCTTGAGCACGTAGCCACGGCGCTGAAACACGCCGCTCACCCGCACCGCCAGCTTGTTGGGGAGCAACACCCGGTTCACATCGAGGCTCGTGCGGTAGCCGTCAAAGCTGTCGAACCGCGCCTGCACCCGGGCGTGGTTGTGTTCCAGATTGGCTTGCGCGGCGATCTGGTTGACCGTGCCGGAGGGATTGCCCAGGCCGAAGATCGTGGCATTGGGCCCGCGGCTGACTTCGAGCCCGTCGATGATCGTGGGGTCGATCGGCATCCGGCCCATGAGTTCGAAGTTGTCGAAGGAAATGTTGGCCGACGAGATGGCGCGGATGCGGTTGGCCTGCGTCGGGTCCAGCGAAACGTTGTCCTGGACGCTGCCGTTGCGATCGACCGTGAAGTCCGTGTACGTCTCCGTCCCCTCGGTGCTCGCGGTGTACGCGAACACGTCGTTGATATCGAGCATGGCGAAGTCGGCCATCTGCGCGGGCGTCACCACGGTCAGCGACGCAGCCAGATCCTCAATGGGGGTGTTGAACCGCGTTCCGGAGGTCGTGTTGGGCGCGAAGTAGCCGACAGCGCCGGCCTTGACCTCGAAGGGCGAGAGCTTGACGACATTCTCGGAGGAATTCGTCCCGCCGGAGGCGTCGGCGGCGGTTTGCGCTCGGGCAGACGGATGGGTCAGCAGCGCAAGGGCGGTTAGAACCGCCGCGCGGCGAATGGCTCGGGCCGGTCGGAACGACCGACCCTGCAGAATCAGGGGTTGGTGCATAGGCAGGGTAGAGGCGCGCGTAGTTTACGGACACGTGCCCGAAAAGCACAATCGGCCCTGTGCCGATGACCTCTCAGGCGCCGGCGCAGGGATCTCAGCATTTTGCTGAGTCCGGAACGCGGGCGTTCCCGGCGGGCCGGGAACTTTGGGGGAACAACCCCTGCCGACTCCGGGCCGGAAGGGGCGGCCGCCGGAAAAAGAAACGCCGCCATCCGGAGGGATGGCGGCGTCGGAGACGGGGCAGAGCCGGAGCGGGCGGTTCCCGCCGCGGTCGCTACAAATCGAACGTCACGGTGAAGATATATTGGGCCGGATCCATGATGCGGTAGGAGCTTATGCTCCCGTCGGGATTGGCGCCGATCGGCTGCAGCCGGATCTTGTCGCCCAGGTTCTTCACGTTAAATTGCAGGGTCACCGGCACCCGGTCACTGAACAGCTTGGTCCGGTACCGGATGAAGAGATCGACGTAGTAGTGGGCCTTGTCGTAGATCGGCCGGCTGGCGTCGAGCGACGTGTAGATGCCGGGCTGACCTACCGGATCACCGATGATTCCGTAATACCCGATCGCGGCCTTGTCCTGCCAGCGCAACCCGCCACCCACGGTGAAGTCCTTGATGACCGGGTGCGACGTGATGCCCGACAGGTTCACGCTGGTGCTCACCCGGAAATTGTACTTGGGGAGCTCGGGGGTGGATTTGCCGTCAAGTTGCTGGATCAGGCTGAACGGCGTGGACACAAACTGCGCGTAGTTCTGGGCCGGAGTCTGGCTCTGGCCGGACCAGGTCGTGGTCCACCACGGAACCGGGTAGTTCAAGCTGGGATCCGCGTCCCAGGTATGGTCGGGGCCGCGAGGATCCTGGATGCTGGTCCAGATCGGCAGCCGTTTCGCAATCCACTGCGAGATATCCTGCGAATAGTTGGAGTTGACGGTCTCGCTCCGGTACGCGGCGGCCTGCACGGTCCAGAAGGCCGTGGGGTTGTAGTTGATCTCGAGTTCCCAGCCCTTGGCTTCGGCGTCCTGGGTCGAGGCGATCGAGCCGGAACTGTACTCGTCGAGCAGGATGTTGGGGTCGATGTTGTTGGGCAGGCCCATTTGCTTCGCGACCTCGGTGTCAATCTGCTGTTGCGTCCAGCCCGCATGGGCCGGATCGTCCGTGACCCAGGCCTGGACGTTGGGAAGCAAGCGATACACCTTGTCGCTGTTGACATCGAAGCGCGCCGCCCGCTGGGCTACTGTCGACGCGTCGCCGTTGCGATTGTTGATCACCTGGGTGTCGTAATGGTTGAATCGCAGGACGAGCTTGTTGGTGAGGTTCCACCACAGGCCGAACTCCTTGTCCTTGCCGGTGGTGTTCGGCAGCGACTCCTGGAACAGGTTTATCTTGGGCCCTTGCGGAATGAAGCTGTCGGATTTGTCATACGTGAATCCCAGGCCCCGCACCGCGTCCGCCCAGAACGAGGTCTGGTCGTGGAACAGATCCTTGAACGGACGCAACACCACCTCGCCGGTCTTCGTCTTGCCGCTGTTGAACCCGTAGTCCCCGGTCTTCCAGTGGTTGATCGAGTCGTAATTGAAGCTGATCCCGTCGGAATTCAGGAGCTGCGGGGTGCTGCCGTTTTTGACGTATTGCTTGTCCTCGCGCAGGCCGAACGTGGTGATGATCGAATCGTTGAGGAAGTGATCCTGGAGCACCGCACCCATTGTCTTGAGGATGGTCTTGGTGTTGCTGCCGGAGCCGGTGGCATCCGTGACCGCCACCTGCTCCAAGTCGGCCTGGTCGGTGTGGAAAACGCCGCCCTGACCGCCCCAAACGAAGGGATACGTGCCGTAAGAGAAATTCGCCGGGGCGTACTGCACATAGCCGTTCGCGGCGCCGACGTAATAGCGGTAATAGTTGCGGGTGAGCTGCGGCGCCGCCGTCGGGCCGCCGGAGATGGCACCCTGGTTGCCCCGCGGCGTCCCCGCCGGGATCCAGGAGAGGTTGTTGGCGATCGCGTCCTTGTAGGAGTACTGGCGGTTGATCCGGTACTTGTACTCGTCGTACCCGGCCAGCTCGTGCTGACCGAGCCACTTGAGCCAGCTCTGCTGGCCGGTCAGGTCCAGTTTGTAGAGCAGTTGTCCGCGATAGGTGTCCCATTTCGCCGGCTGCCAGACCGTGCGGGGCTGGTCGGTGCCGATGTAGGGGCGCATGAAGAACGGATTGGGCGTGCCGTCGAGCAGGCGTTCGTTGACGTCGACGAAAAGCTGTCCCGACTGGCCGTTGTCGTTGGCGGTGTTGACCAAGTTGCGCTGGTAGCGCTGATCGTCCTCGCGCAGGAAAGCCACCTGGCCGACCAGTGACTGGAGCGGGGTGTCGAAGAAAAACTGGTCGAGCTTGACCTCGCTCATGATGTCCCGGTCCATGATGCGGTTGAGGGACGCGATGTTGACCGAGGACCAGTCGTAAAGGGACTTGTCGCTGACCGTCGGCGTGGTGGTGAACAGCGGCTGGTTCGCGATCCGGCCCAGGACGGCGCCGGCGGCGGAATTGGGGGCGACGAAGCGGACGGTGCCGCCGGTGACGGTCGCCAGCGTCGACGGATTGATCGGGTCGGTGCTGTTGGTGACCTGGGGTACGGACCAGTAGCCGACGCTGCCATTGCCGTCGACGAACAACTGGCTGTGGGTGCTGCCGGTGTAGCTGTCGATGAAGTAGCCGGGCAGTTTGCTCGAGCTGGTGTAGGGCCCGAGGGTTGCGCCGTTGAGGTGCACAGTCTGCGTCACGGGATCCCACGTGGGCTTCCCCTGGGAAATCCAATACGACACGTTGTCGCGCGGCGGCAGGGCGTTCGGCCGGTTGCCGTTCATGCGGTAGTAATAGATCCCGGCGCTTATCGTGGTGCTCTTGAACGGCCGGAATTTCACCATGGCGTTGTAGCGCACCTCGTTCACTCCGGAGGGCTTGAGCTTGTAGCCGTCGTGCTGGAACACCCCGCTGACCCGGACGCCGAGCTCGCCCGGAATCAGGACGCGATTCACGTCCAGGCTCGTGCGGTAACCGCTGAAGCTGTCCACCCGCGCCTGGACCCGGGCGGTGTTGCGCTCGGTGTTGGCCATCGCCGCCACCTGGTTGACCGTGCCGGAGGGATTGCCGAGACCAAAGATCGTGGCGTTGGGCCCGCGGCTGACCTCCAGGCCGTCAATGATCGTGGGGTCGATCGGCATGCGGCCCGTGAGCTCGAAGTTGTCGAAGGAGACGTTGGCCGCGGCGATGCCCCGGATGCGGTTGGCCTGCGTCGGGTTGAGCGAAACGTTGTCGGAAACGCTGCCGTTGCGATCGACCGTGAAGTCCGTGTACGTCTCGGTACCCTCGGTGCTGGCGGTGTACGCAAACACGTCGTTGATATCGAGCATGGCGAAGTCGGCCATTTGCGCGGGCGTCACCACGGTGAGCGACGCGGCCAGGTCCTCGACCGGCGTGTTGAACCGCGTGCCCGCCGTCGAGTTGGGCGCAAAGTAGCCGACCGCGCCGGCCTTGACTTCGAAGGGCGAGAGCTTGACGACCTCCTCGGAGGAAGGAGACCCAGCGGTCGCGTTCGATCCGGATTGCGAGGCCGGAGCCGGCGCCGCGGTCTCCGCCGATTGAGCCAGCGCGATGGAAACGGCGCTCACGGCGCCGAGCAGCGACAGGAACAAGCGTCGCCAAGCGACGTTTGGGTGGTTGCTTGATTTCATTGGTGGTTTTGGTGGGAAACGTCGTTAGGGTCAGGCTGGAAGGGAAGTCACGGCCCCGGCAGCGAGTCCGCCCGGTGGCGGTGGGGTCGCCATGGCGGCCCGGCTTCGGTGGCTCCGCCAAGCATCGCCACCAGGCTGCGACGGCCGAGAGCAAGCCCGTACGTTGCGGGCATCCCTCGGGGTATGAGGCGCAGGGGTAGCATGGCGCGGGGTCTGGGGCCTAGGATACGTGTCCTCGCCAAAGAGCAATCTCTGATTTTAACAAAAATCGCCAGTTTCAGGTTCGCCAGCTGTTATTAGCTGTTCAAATGCTGCACCACCATGTCCATCGGCAAACCTGACTCTGTAAAATCCCGCTTGGACAGTTGTCCAAACCGACCGCGCACGGAGCCGCGAGGGCGACCGCGACGCGGGCGCACAATCCATCGCAGAACGGCCCTGCGACGGGGCGGACGGATCAGTTGGGCCCGTGCAACAAATCAGCCGGGCTGGCGAAATTTTCAGTCCCGCTCGCTCCGTAAAGACGCTGAATCACGGCCGCCCACTGGGCACTCTCTTCCTCCCGCCGTTTGACGGCGCGGTATTCCAAGTCGCCGGCCACGAAGATGAAGCTGAAAAGCAGGGCGCCAAGCAGGTTGCGCTCGATGAAGACCGCGGTCAGGATGCCGGCGACCGCGAGCACCTTGCCCACGTTCGCCGCCCAAGTCGTTGCCTTCAGGTAGCTCCAACGCATCGCCAGCAGCGATCGCAGGATGCGGCCACCATCCATGGGAAAGACCGGCAACAAATTGAAGCATCCCATGACCGCGTTCACGACCCAGATCGCCCAAAGGAAACCGCCGAATGTCAGCGGGATTTCGCCGGTCCACCATCGGGCCGGCACCGTGATCAGCGGCCACAACAGGAGCACGATCGTGAAATTCACCGCCGGGCCGGCGACGGTGATGAGCAGTTCCCGCCGCGGCTGCCGGGGGATCGAATCAAATTCCGCCATGCCCCCGATGGGCAGCAGCAGGATCCGGCGCACGCCAATGCCGAAGCGGCGCGCGGTCAACGAGTGGCCAAGCTCATGCAGGACGATGCAGGTGAACAGCGCCATCACGAAGGCCAGGCTCCAGGCGACCCCCAGCCAGCGGGAATCCACCCATCCCTCCCAGGCCACATAGGCCAGCAGCAGGAAGAAGCTGAAATGCAACGCCAGGCGGATACCGAAGACCCGGAACAACCTAATTGACCATCCAAGCATTTGTTTTAAGTAAGGCTCGATTCGGGGGAAACGCCAATTGATTGTGCCCGCCGGCGTTGGTTCCCGTCTCGCCGTTCCCATGCCTGATCTGCGCGCCACCATCCTCATCATCGACGACGATCCCGAGATCTGCTACTCGCTCACCCGGGTGCTCTCCTCGGGCAGCTACGCCGTGTCCACCGCGGCCAGTGGCGAAGAGGGCGTGGCGGCTGTGCGGCAGAATCCGCCCGACGTCATCTTCCTCGACATCCGGATGGGCGGCATGGGCGGCATTGAGACCCTGCAGCACATCCGCTCGATCCAGCCGCGGCAACTTGTCATCCTCATGACCGCGTTCGGCACGGCCCAGACTGCCATCGAGGCGATGAAGTACGGGGCTTACGACTACATCATGAAACCGTTCGATCCCCAGCGGGTGCTGGCGCTGGCGGAGAACGCGGTCAAGGCGCGGGCTGACCTGCGCGCCGCCGGCGATTACCAGCCGAGCATCAACGCCGAGGACTACAAGGAAGGCATCGTGGGGAGCTCGCCGGCGATGCAGGAAGTCTTCAAGACCATCGGCCAGGTCACCGCCAGCGACGTCACCGTGATGATCACCGGGGAAAGCGGCACCGGCAAGGAACTGGTCGCCCGCAGCATCTACCAGCACAGCCACCGGTCCGGAAAGCCGTTCGTGGCGGTCAATTGCGCGGCCATCCCCGAGAATCTGATCGAAAGCGAGCTGTTCGGCCACGAGAAGGGCTCGTTCACCGGGGCCACCGCCCAGCGTCTGGGCAAGTTCGAGTTGTGCGACGGCGGCACGATCTTCCTGGACGAGATCGGCGACATGACCCTCGCCACCCAGACCAAGATCCTGCGCGTACTCCAGGAAGGGGAGATTCAGCGCGTGGGCGGCACCGGGACCATCCGGGTGGACGTGCGGGTGATCGCCGCCACCAACAAGGATTTGGAAGAGATCGTGAAGGCGCGGACGTTCCGCGAGGATCTTTACTACCGGCTCAATGTCGTGCGCATCCACATGCCGCCGCTGCGGGAGCGCAGCGAGGACCTACCCCAGATCGTCGATTATGTGCTGCAAAAGTTGGCGCGGCAGAAGAAGTCCCGGGTGAAGGGCGTCGCGGCCGAGGCGATGAACGTGCTCTTGCGGCACAACTGGCCGGGCAACGTGCGCGAGTTGGAGAACGTCAT
>JBJKRD010000373.1:0-7042 GCA_046704925.1 Opitutaceae bacterium
CCTACACCCTGCGGGGGTTTCTCGGGTATCAGGGGGAGATGTTAGTGTTTGAGGCGCAGTGGGAGATCTACACGGACATGATGCGGGCGCTGATCTCGACGTGGCGGGCGGCCTGGCACGAACCCGACGCGCCGTTCTATTACGTGCAGATCGCGCCGTTCGATTACTCAAAGTGGGACAAGTTTCCCCGTTTGGAGACGCCCGAAGCACTGCCGGTCTTTTGGGAGGCGCAAACCCGGGCCCTGGCCATTCCCCATACCGGCATGGTGGCGACCACCGACTTGGTGAAGGATATGCATGACATCCATCCGACCAACAAGCGGGACGTCGGGCTGCGGCTTGCCGCCCTGGCGCTGACGGAAAATTACGGCCGGCACGACTTGATTGCGCAGAGTCCGCGTTACGAGTCCATGCGGGTGCTGGACCATGACCGGATCGAGGTGACATTCGCCCACACGGGGGCGGGCCTCGCCAGTCGCGACGGCAAGCCGCTGGATTGGTTCACCATCGCGGGGAAGGACCAACATTTCGTCCCCGCCAAGGCCGTGATCGAGGGCGGCAAGGTGGTCGTTTCCAGTCCGAAGGTCGCCCGACCGGTGGCGGTCCGGTTCGGCTGGAATGAGCTGGCGAATCCCAACCTGGTGAATTCGGCGGGCCTGCCGGCGTTGCCTTTCCGCACGGATTCTTGGCCGGTCGAGACCGAACGCCCCCGCCCGACACCGGCGGCGTCCCATTGAGACACTGCCGAATCGTGACCGTCATGAAGACAAGACCGCTGGTGGCCCCGGATCCGCTCGGACTCTGGCCGTGGCGCGGCGCCGGCCGCGGCTGGGCCGACCGCCGCCCGGCAGGGTCCGCCCAGGCATTTGCCGCCGCAGCCGTGCTGACGGCCCTGTCAATCGCGACGACTCCGGCGATGCAGGCCGAGCCGGCAGGCGGGACCAGTTCGACGGCCGCCGCCGCATCGGCTCGGGCGGTGGTGCCCTTTCCCGCCGGCCCGTACGAGACGGTTCCGGAAGTGGAGATGCAGCGGGTGTACGACACGGTCAAAACTCCGTTCAAATACGGCGTGGTGCTGCGTCCGGACGCGCCCGACGAGTCCTTCGACTGCCCCAGCGTGTTTCGCTTTGGCGACCGTTGGTACATGCTCTACGTGGCGATCAAGGGCAAAGTCGGGTACCAGACGCATCTCGCCACGTCGGCCGACCTG
Organism: Opitutaceae bacterium; assembly: GCA_046704925.1. GTDB lineage: Bacteria > Verrucomicrobiota > Verrucomicrobiia > Opitutales > Opitutaceae > Fen-1467. The sequence continues at coordinate 1,211 of JBJKRD010000373.1, forward strand.
CTGCGCTGGACGCCGCTGGGCAAGGTGCTGCCGTTCTCCGAAGCGGGCTGGGACCGGTGGCAGGCGGACGGCGGCGCCGCGCTGGTGGACACCACGTGGGGCGGCTCGGGGGCGTTGCTGCCTTACGACGGACGCTACTGGATGTCATTCATCGGCGGGGCCCAGCAGGGCTATGAGACCGAGCCGCTCTCGATCGGCCTCGCCTGGACGAAGACGCCGGACCAGGCGGTGCCATGGCATCGTCTGGCGGAGAACCCGGTGCTGTCGCCCGACCAGCCCGACGCGCGGCCGTTCGAACGGGCCACGCTCTTCAAGAGCCAGATCATCTGGGACCACAGTTCGACGCTCGGGTATCCGTTTGTGATGTTCTACAACGCCAAGCAGGAGGGCCAATGGGTCGAGCGCATCGGCATGGCCGTGTCCAAGGACATGGTCCACTGGTTGCGTTTCGGAGCCGGACCGGTGATCGAGAACACGCGGCCCAAGGGGGGCGCCATCTCGGGCGACCCGCAAATCGTGCGGATCGGCGGCTTGTGGGTGATGTTCTATTTCGGCGCCGGGTGGCGGCCGCATGCCTTCGACACCTTCGCCTGCTCCTACGACCTCATGCATTGGACCAAGTGGACCGGTCCGGACCTGATGGCGCCCTCCGAGCCATGGGACAAGACCTTCGCCCACAAGCCCTGGGTCCTGAAACATGACGACATCGTCTACCACTTTTACTGCGCGGTCGGCGACGAGGGACGCGTGATCGCGCTCGCCACCTCGAAGGATCTCCGCCGTGGCCGTGGGCAGCCATGATTTGACGCGATCACGGCAGGGGTCGGCAGCCGGCCGGTCCGGCGGAGGCTCCGGCGACGGTCCAACGACGCACGTCTCTCCCGTTGCCTTTCATGAAACGCCGCGATGAGATACCGATCCGTATGGCAGCGATGATCTCGCGAACAATCCGGCTGGCAGCCGGCCTGGGCGCCGGACTGTGGCTGGGGTCCGCGGTCACACGCGCGACCGGCGAACCGCCCGCATCGGATCTCATCTGGTTTGACGCTCCCGCCGCCCATTTCACCGAGTCGTGTCCGCTGGGCAACGGCCGGCTGGGCGCCATGGTATTTGGCGGCACCGCCGACGAGCGGATCGTACTCAACGAAACCGGCATGTGGTCCGGTTCGCCCCAGGAGGCGGACCGGTTGGGCGCCGCCGCGGCCCTGCCGGAGATCCGCCGCCTGTTGCTGGCGGGGAAGAACGTCGAGGCCGAGAAACTGGTGAACGAGACTTTCACCTGCGCCGGCAAGGGTTCGGGTTTCGGGCAGGGCGCGAACGTACCCTACGGCTGTTACCAGGTGCTGGGAAACTTGCGGCTGAAGTTCCTCCAGCCGGCCGCCGCGGCCCCGGTGCGGGATTATCGCCGGGAGCTCGACCTGACGGATGCGATGATGCGCCTGAGCTACGAACAAAACGGCGTCCGGTTCACCCGGGAGGCGTTCGTCAGCGCCCCGGATCAGGCGATTGTGTTGCGGTTGGGCGCCGACCGGGCCGGGGCGTTGTCGTTTGACGTCCGCCTCGACCGGCCGGAACGTGCCGCGACGGTCGGCGTCGGCCAAGACGGTCTGTGCATGACCGGCCAGTTGAACAATGGCACCGACGGGAAGGGGGTTCGCTTCGCCGCCTCCGTGCGGGCACTGACCCGCGGGGGCACGGTGACGGTGCGCGAGGGGGTGCTCGAGGTGCGCGCGGCCGATGAGGTGACGTTTTTTGTCACCGCGGCCACCGATATCCGGACCTTAGCCGGCCGGCGCAGCGACGCTCCGGCGAGGATGGCGGCAGACGATCTGGCCCGGGCGGCGGCGAAGCCCTACGCGGAGCTGCGTCAGGCTCACATCGCAGATTATCAACGCTGGTACGGGCGGGCGGATCTGCGCTTGGGCCCGGCCAACGCCGCGGTGGCGGCGCGACCCACGCCGGCGCGCTTGCGGGACTTCGCGCAGGGACACGATGATCCCGGGCTGGCCGCGCTGTTTTTCAATTTCGGCCGCTACCTCCTCATTTCTTCCTCGCGGCCGGGCGGACTGCCGCCGAACCTGCAGGGACTCTGGGCCGAGGAGATTCAGACGCCGTGGAATGGCGACTGGCACCTCAACGTAAACATCCAGATGAACTACTGGCCGGCCGAGGTGTGCAACCTCGGCGGGCTGACGCGCCCGCTGTTCGACCTGATCGCCTCGTTGCAGGTCCCCGGGGCGCGGACCGCGCACGACTACTACGGCGCGCACGGCTGGGTCGCCCACGTGATCACCAACCCCTGGGGCTTCACCTCCCCGGGGGAATCCGCCACCTGGGGCTCGACCACAACGGGATCCGCGTGGTTGTGCCAGCATCTCTGGGATCACTACCTTTACACGCAGGACCGGAGCTTTCTGGCCTGGGCCTATCCCATCATGAAGGGCTCGGCGCGGTTCTACCTCGACATGTTGATCGAGGATCCGGCCGGCCACTGGCTGGTCACGGCGCCGTCGAATTCGCCTGAAAACTCCTTCTATCTGCCCGACGGCAAGATTGCCCACATCTGCCTCGGCGCGACGGCCGACATGCAGCTCCTGCGCTACCTGTTCGGCGCCTGCATCCAGGCTTCGCAGGTTCTCGGGATCGATCCGGAGTTTCGCGCCGAACTGGCGGCCAAACGTGCGCGGCTGGCCCCCACGCGCATCGGGCCGGACGGCCGGATCATGGAATGGCTGAAACCCTACCGCGAAGTGGACCCCCACCACCGGCACGTGGCCCATCTCTGGGGTCTGTATCCCGGGGATGAGATCAGCCCGACCGCCACGCCGGCGCTGGCCGCGGCGGCGCGCAAGACGCTGATTGCGCGGGGCGACGGGGGCACGGGGTGGAGCCGGGCCTTCAAGGTCTGCCTCTGGGCCCGGCTGGGCGACGGCAATCACGCGTTCCGGCTGCTCTGCAACCAACTGGCCCCGGCGGTGCCGGACTCGGCGAGCAACCACTTCATCGGCGGTACGTATCCGAACCTGTTCGATTCGTGTCCGCCCTTCCAGATCGACGGCAACTTCGGGGCGACGGCGGGCATCGCCGAAATGCTCCTGCAGAGCGAACCCGATGAAATCGATCTGCTGCCGGCCCTGCCGGACGCCTGGCCGAGCGGGGCCGTGCGCGGTCTCTGTGCCCGCGGCGGCTTCACGGTCGACTTCACCTGGCAGGAAGGGCGGCTCAAGTCCGCGACGGTCCACAGCGTCACCGGCACGGCGACCCGGGTGCGCTATGGCCGACGGATCGTGCGCCTGGAGCTGAAACCGGGGCAAAGCGTGACGCTGGATGGCGAGTTGCACCGGCAATGAATCCTGGCGAACGACCAGCGCGCCGCTAGCCCGGGGCGTTTGGCGTCGGCCGCGGCGCCGGGCGTCGCCGACGAGGGGCGTGGTTCAATCCCTGGCGGGCGCCGGGCCCGCGCCCTCGGCCTGCATTTCGCGCAGGATTCCCGTCAAATACGGAATGAGTTGTTTCTTGCGGCTGACGATCCCGGGCAGGTCGAAGATCTCGTCCTGCTCGACGTGGGGATAGGAGATCCGGGCGATGATTTCGGGATCACCCCGCACCAGGAGGAGCGAATTCTGGCTGTTGATATCGGTGACCAGCAGCCCGGCGAACACCAGGCGCTCCGCCGCGCGCAGATCCTCCAGGGCCGACGACAGCGGTTTCGCCTGGTTCCAGAAATTGCCGAAGCCCAGCTCCTCCACCTGGGCCACCGCAAAGTCGATCCCTTCCTCGTGGTAGACCTTGCAATCGGAGCGCACCACCGTCGCGGGCGGATTGGCCAGGATGACCGAACCGGAGCTGAAGATCGAATCCGCCAGCGCCGTCGGGTCGACGCCGGCCAGTTGCGCCAGCCACTGCAAGACCCGGGCATCCTTCTCGGTGGAGGTGGGGCGGTTGAGGTTAAGGGTGTCGGTGATGATCCCCGCCATCATGATCCCGGCCAGGTCAGCCGGCGGCGTGAGATTCTCGCGACGGAACAAATCGGCGACGATCGTGCAGGTGGAGCCGACCGGCTCGTTGATGAACAGGATGGGCTGGACCGTATTGAGGGCGCCGAGGCGGTGGTGATCGATCACTTCCGTGATGGTGACCTCGGCGGCGCCGGGAACGGCCTGGCTCATCTCGTTGTGATCGACCAGCACGAGGCGCGTCTGCACCGGCTTGAGGATGTCCGTTTTCGTGAGCACTCCGTCCAACCGCCCGTCGTCGGACAGCACCAGGAATGCGGCCGACGGGGAGGTGGCCACCTTGCGCCGCACCTCGGCGATGCGGGTGTCGGCGTCGAGCGACACGTACTTGCGGTCGATGATGCGCTCGATCGTGGTGGCGGTCCGGATGACCCAGGCCGTGGTGGCCGAGTCATAGGGGCTGACAATGAAGCTGACGCCGCGCTCCCGGGCGAGTTCGACCACCTCCTCGTCGACCGGCAGGCTGCCGGTCACGACGAGCAGGCGCACGCCGATCTGAATGGAGCGCTGCTGGATGTCCCACCGATCGCCGACGATGATGATCGACTGGCGCGCGGGGATGTTCTCCTGGTCGGAGAACTTGCCGAACGAGCGGATGTCCATCGCCCCGATGCGCACGTAAAGCTCCTCGACCGTGTTTTCGTCGGCGAGATGGAAGACCTTGGCCTTGAGGGCGCGCGCGATATCGGCCAGCCGGGTGCGCACCTGCCGCATCAGCCGGGGCTCGCTCACCTTGGGAGTGAAGAATCCGCCGAGCTGGAAGATCGACACGGTGCCCATGACCCGTTGCGTTGCGGAGTCCAGCACCGGCAGCACCCGGATATCGTGGCCCTCGATGAGCTCGAGGGCCTCGGCGCAGGTGGCGGAACCGGGAATGGAGATGACGTCCTTGACCATGACATCGCGGACGCGCGGCGTCACATCGCTAAGGTAAAGCGGCAGCGCCTGGTGAAACCGCGCCAGAATGCCATCGATGCGAGCATTGGAATTCCCGCAGCGCGCCGCCACGAAGCCGCGTTGGCCCCGGGCCTCCTTGAAGGCGGCATAGGCGATCGCCGAACAGATGGCGTCCGAATCCGGATTGCGGTGGCCAACGACATAGGTGACGCCGGAGGCGGGCGGGAAAGGGGGCGCGGACATGGCGAAGTCTGGCCAAGATGACCAAGGCGGAGAGTGACGCAAAGTTTCTTTTGGACGGCCGAAGGGCAGGCATGGGGCGGCGCGCGGAGAAATGCAGACGGCGATGGCGACGCCGTCCTGGTCCCGCCGAACGCGGGCCCCGGACCATGGGGACGGCAACGGCGCGGGCGCGCGCACCGGGGCCGGATGGTTCCGCCGTCCCGCCGTTGCGGCCGAACGGCGCACACTGATTTTCGGTCGAACCGCCGGGCGGGTCGGCAAGCGCCGGTCAGGGCGGAACCACCGGCGTCACCCCGTCTTCCGTCGCCAGGGCGGAACCTTTGCCGTAGAGGCGTTGATTGCCGTCAGGGGGGGCGGGGATCGTCTCCCGAATGTCGTTGGTTGTTTTCCCACGGGTGCTGACCAGGCGGTTGTCGGTGCGCTGGTAATACTGGACGTTGCCTCCGAGAAAAACGATGTGGCCGCCGGCGTCACCGTAGACGCCGCGGTCGCGATCCCAGGTGCCGTCCGCCTTGAGCCCCCGGGTGTAGGCGATGGGCGTGGTGGCCGGGTCGCTCATCTTGAGGCCACCGACAAATTCGTAACTCGGCGTCTTTTCCTCCAGCGCGGCGATCACCGTGCTGCGGGCGGCATCGTCGGGATCGATCACGCTGGCGGGAGCCGTGCCGTCGAACAG
>JBJKRD010000374.1:0-8397 GCA_046704925.1 Opitutaceae bacterium
AACGGACGTGAGCCCGTCAACCCGCTCCGCTCCGTCCGAGACGCTCCGGGAAGCGCTGCGGGAGGAGCATCCGGCCTGGGACACCGGCGCGCTCTCCGCCGAGGCCTGGACGCGCTTGGAGCGGCTCGCCTGCGCGAGCCCGCTGTACGCGCGCCTGCTGCGGCGGGAGCCGGACGACTGCCTCTGGCTCGAACAACCGCAGAATCGCGACGCCGATTTTCGCTACCACGCGCTGCTGGACGTGTGGCGCGCCTTCCGGGCGGCGACGGACGAGCCGGGCGACCGCGACGACGCGCACCTGGGCGCCCTGCGCCGCTGGCGCCGCAAGATGACCCTGCGGATCGCCTACCGGGACATCAACGGCCTCGCTTCCACCGCGGTGACGGTCGAGGAGTTGACACGCCTGGGGGAATTCTGCATCCGCGAGTGCCTTTTCCTCGCGACCAAGCGGTGGTCCCTCCGCTACGGCGAGCCGTGGGATGAGGAACTCGATCGCCCTGCGCGTTTTTGCGTGATCGGCCTCGGCAAGCTCGGGGGCCAGGAACTCAACTTTTCCTCCGACATCGATCTCCTCTACCTCTACGACGGCGAGGGTCACTGTCGCAAGGACGGCCAGGCGGGCGTCTTCACGAACGTCGAGTTCTTCACCAAGGTGGCTGAGACCATCACCAGCGCCCTGCACGCCCAGACCGCCGACGGTTTTTTGTTCCGGGTCGACGTGCGTCTCCGACCCGAGGGAACCTACGGGCCGCTGGTGCGCTCCCTCACCGGCCTCGAAAACTATTACGCCGCCGCCGGCCAGACGTGGGAGCGGATGGCGTTGATCAAGGCCCGAGCTGTCGCCGGCGACCTGGCCTTGGGCGCGGAACTGTTGGAAACCCTGCACGCCTTCCGGTATCCGCGACACCCGCCGCAGTCGCTGCTGGCGGAGGTCGCCGCCATGAAGGCCCGCACCGAGCAGGAGATCGTCGGGGAGGCGCAGCTCGAGCGGGATGTGAAGCTGGGGCCGGGCGGCATCCGGGAGGTGGAATTCGTCGTCCAGACCTTCCAGTTGCTGCATGCGGGTCGCTACCCGTTTCTGCAGACCCACTCCACCACCGCCGCGCTCGAGCAACTTGTGCGCTACCGGCTGATGCGGGTCGACGACGCCCGGTTCCTGGAGGAAGCCTACTGGCTCCTCCGCCGCGTCGAACATGCGATCCAGATGCGCGAGGAGCACCAGACGCATACCCTGCCGACGGCGCCCGCGGAGCTGGGCGACATCGCCGCCACGTTGGATTTCGCCTCCGCGCCGGAGTTCCTCCAGCGCCTCGCCGCGGTGCGCGAGCGGGTGCGGCAGATCTACGAAGGCCTGTTCCAGGGCGAGACGAGAGACCGGGCTTTTCAGGAGTGGTGGGAGTTTTTCACCTCGCGGCAGACGCCGCCGGCGGTCGGCGAGCGGCTGCGCCGCTGGCTGGGCCCGGCCGACGACGGGGCTGACGAGCTCCGGCTTTTTGTCTGCGGGAACCGCGGCCACCAGGTCAACCGCGAGCTGATCGTGCGCTTCCAGCATCTCGCCCAGTTTTTCGACGAGATCATGCCGCAACTGGCCCAACCGGCGCCGACCCTGCGCCGGATCTCGCGCTTCGCGGAACGCTACGGGACTCGCCAGCAATTCTTCAACGGCTGCGCTGCCAACCCCCAGTTCTTCCGCGTCCTTGCGCTCCTCTTCGACCGTAGCAGCTTCATCTTCGAATTGCTCGGCGCCCACCCCGAGATCGCCGAGGAGGTGTTGCGTCCGGAGGTGCTGCACAAACGCAAGAGCGCCGAGGTCCTGGCGGCCGAGCTCGCCGCCGGACCGGCGGGCGATGGCTTTGCCGACTGGTTGTGGCTGTATGTGAAGGCCGAGCAGGTGCGCTACGCCATCGGCGAGTTGCTGGGGTTTCTGGACCTCGAGGAAGTCGAAGCCAGCCTTTCGCTGCTGGCCGACGGCGTGCTGGCGCACGTGATGGGGCGCCTTGGATTGCGCGACCAACTGGCGCTGGTGGCCCTCGGCAAATACGGCGGCGTCGAACTGACTTTCGGCTCGGATCTCGATCTCCTGTTCGTCGGCCCGGACCGGGACAACACCGCCGCCGAAGCGGCGGTCCGGGAACTGCAAAAATTGCTGCGCCACGGCGGGCCCTTGGGATCGATCTTCGCCATCGACCTCCGCCTGCGGCCGCACGGCGATGCCGGTCCGCTGGTCACGACGCCCAACGTCCTCCGCGCCTATCATGCCGGCGGTTCAGGCCAGGCTTGGGAACGTCAGCTTCTCACCCGCGCCCGCATCGTCTGCGGGCTCCGCGAACCGGCCGCGAACTTCCAGGCCTTGGTGACCGACTTGCTTTACTCCGCACCCTTGTCCGCCGCCGACGCGGCAGCGATGTGGGCCATGCGGGGCCGGGTGGAGCGGGAGCGCGACGTCGCCATTCCGCCCGAGCGTGCCTTCAAAACCGGCGCCGGCGGGCTGGTCGACTTCGAGTTTCTGGTGCAGATGCTCCAGCTCCACCACGGCCACGCTCATCCGGGACTTCGTCAACCCGGCACCCGCCGCGGGCTGCGAACCTTGGCGGCCTCGCGCCTGATTCCCGCCGACAGCGCTGAAGTGCTGCTCGATAACTATAACTTCCTCAAGCGCTTGGAAATCCTGATCCGCCGCGACCTCAACAAGGCGGTCAGCGTCCTCGCGGAGACCCCGGCTGAACGCCTCCCCCTGGCGCGCTGGCTGGGTTTCGCCGACGAGGCCCGCTTTTGGACCGAGTATTGCCGGCGTCTTCAAAAAAACCGGCAAATCGTGATCTCTCTTCTGCCGCCCGGGGTCGAAACGGCGCATCGATCTTGAAGCCGCCGCGGTTTATGTTTTGCTGTGACCCGCTGGTGCAGGCGGGGAGTGGTGCAACATCCCGGCTTTCCGGCTTTCTCAATCACACATGACATCTTCTCCCACCTCCTCTTGGTGGCGACGCCGTAACGTGTTAGCGCTCTGCGTCTTCCTGACGATTTTCGCCACCGGACGGGCCCTGCCGGAACGTAACTTCGAGACGTCCCGCACCATGGCCACCGAGGTGAGCACCATGGTCGAACTCCTGGAGCAGTACAATTTCAACCACGAGGCGGTCAACAGCGAGCCCAAGTCCCTGATCGGGAAAGACCTCATCCACGATTACATGGCCGATCTCGACGGCCAGCACATGTTCTTCCTGGCCACCGACCAGGAGGCCTTCACCCGGCGCTACGCCAATGCCCTCTATTACAACCTGCGCACCCTCGGTCGCCTCGACGCCGCCTTCGATATCTACGTCCAATACGAAAAGCGCGTGCAGAGCCGGGTCGACTGGATCTTTGCCGAACTGAATCGGGACTTCGACTTCACCACCCACGAGGTCTACCCCGCCGATCGTTCCAAGGCTTCCTGGCCGGCCACCGAGGAGGAGGCCAACGACCTCTGGCGCCGCCGGCTCAAGTTCGAACTTCTGCAGAGCATGCTGAACAAAAAGACCGTCGCGGAGGCCAAGAAGGAGGTCCACCACCGGTACGAGCGGATGCTCAAGAATATTTCGGACATTGAGACGGACGACGTCGCCGAGATGTTCCTGACCTCGCTGGCCAACCTGTACGATCCCCATTCCTGCTATTTCTCTCCCGAAACCTACGAGGATTTCGGCATCCAGATGCGCCTCTCCCTGATGGGCATCGGCGCCGTGCTAGGCCTCGAGGACGATCAATGTGTCATCAAGGAGATCATGCCCGGCGGCCCCGCCGATCTGAGCAAGCAACTGCATCCGAACGACAAGATCATCGCGGTCACGCCCGACCAGGGTGAATCCGTCGACATCATCGGCATGAAGCTGCGAAAGATCGTCGATCTCATCCGCGGCCCGAAGGGCACCAAGGTCGGCCTCACCATCATCCCGGCAAGCTCCACCGATGGATCGGTGCGCAAGCAGATCACCATCACCCGCGACGTGGTGAAGCTCAACTCCGCCCGCGCCCGGGCCGCCATCTACAGCGTGCCCGGCCCCGACGGCAACGTCGTCCCGCTGGGCGTCATCACCCTGCCTTCGTTTTACGGCCTCGGCGGAGACGACGGCGACAGTGGCGACGAGGCACACGCCAGCGCCACCGCCGACGTCGCCGAACTGATCGGCAAGCTCAAGGCCGCCGGCATCCAGGGGCTCGTGCTCGATCTGCGCAACAACGGCGGCGGCCTCCTCTCCGAGGCCATCAACCTGACCGGACTCTTCATCCACCGGGGCCCCGTCGTCCAGGTGAAATCGTTCAACGGCGACATCGAGGTCGACGACGATGACGATGCGAACATCTGCTACACGGGCCCGCTGGCCGTGCTGGTGTCGCGCTTCAGCGCCTCGGCTTCCGAGATCGTCGCGGGCGCGCTGCAGAATTACGGCCGGGCCATCATCATCGGCGACAAGTCGACGCACGGCAAGGGCACAGTCCAGACGGTCGTGGAAATGAAGAGCATCAACCGGCTGCTCGCGCTGCTGCCCGTGAAAACCGGCGCCGCCAAGCTGACCGTCCAGAAATTCTACCTGCCTGACGGCGATTCGACCCAGGACAAGGGCGTGACCCCGGACATCGTCCTGCCCTCGGTCGACGAGTACATGCCCATCGGCGAATCCGACCTGCCGCATGCCTTGGTCTGGGATGAGATCCCGGCCGCCAAGTTCCAGGGCCATCCCTTGGAGCCCAAGATTCTCCGGCCGCTGCGTGAGGCCAGCGAATATCGCCAGGAGCATCTGCCCGAATTCGCCTACCTGCGGAAGGGCATTGCGTGGTTCAAGACCCACCAGGCGATCAAGGAGGTGTCGCTCAACCTCACGGAGCGCGAGCAGCAGCGCGCGGCCGAGGATGCCTTCAAGAAGACCATGGACGCGGAAAAGGTGCAGCTCGAGAAGGACGACTTCCCGTACAAGGAGTACACCGTCGTGCCCCCGCCGCCAAAGCCCCAGGTGGCGGAGAACAAGACCGACGACACCGACGGCGTGGACGACGATCTGCTCGGGACCGACGAGGATCCGGGAATCACGAAGATGGACATTCCGCTTCGCGAAAGTCTGCGGGTCCTGTCAGACGCGCTGGGCCTCTCGAAGAACCCGCAGTATTGGGCCGACGGCGCGCCGCCGTTGAGCATCCAGACCTCGAAGAGCGGTTGACCGGGAAGGGCCCCGGCCGGCCCGCGGTACGCATCACCCGGCGGCCGCATCCGGAGGCTGCCAGGCCAGCAGGTAGCGGTCGCGATCCGTGAGATCGCGCACGGATTCAACCCGTTCGAAGCCGGCCGCCGCCGCCCGCTCGCAAAGGAATTGGCGGTGGTTGATGCCGGATTCGAGCGCCAACAATCCGCCCGGACGAAGAAACGGTCGCGCGCCGGCGAGGATCCGTTCCAGCGCCGACCGGCCGTCCGGCCCCGCCGCCAGCGCCAGCCGGGGCTCGTGTTCGCGGACCTCGGGTTGGGCGGCGGCGATTTCCGCGTCCGCCAGATAAGGCGGATTCGCGACGATCACGTCAAACCGCTCTCCCGGCTCCAGGGTGGCAAACCAGTCCGAGCACAACCACCGGACGCGAGCGGCCAGCCCAAGCGTCGCCGCGTTTTCCCGTGCCAGGCTCAGTGCTTCCTCGCTGACGTCCACGGCGGTCATGACCGCGTCCGGATAATGCGCCGCCAGGCCGAGCGCGATCGCGCCGCTTCCCGTCCCCAAATCCAGGACCGTCGCCGGCGGCCCCGCCAGGCGTCCGGTGATGAGCTCGCACAGGTATTCCGTCTCCGGCCGCGGAATGAGCGCCCGCCGATCGACCTTCAGCTTCACGTGAAAGAACTCGCTCGTGCCAAGGATGTACTGCAGCGGTTCATGCTGACCGCGCCGTCGGAGCAGGGGGCGGATCTTCTCCAGGTCGGCCTCGGTCAGCGGCCGCTCGAACTGCAGATACAACTGCATCCGCGGCAATCCCAGCACCTGCCCGATCAGATGTTCGGCATTGAGGCGCGCCTCCTCCACCCCCCGGGCGGCCAGAAAATCCGCCGATCTCCGGATGACCTCGAGAAGCGTCAGCATGCCGCGCCCTTGCCCATTGCCGCCGAGCGTAACGGCGAGCCTGCGACGGTAAAGGTTCTTCGGGCCGACTCCGGTGGCCGGGCTTCACTTCAAAACCTCACTTCCACCCCGCCGCGCAGGCGCGCGCCCGGCGACGGCACGCCCACGGCCTCCTCGTATTTTCGATCGAAAAGGTTCTCTACCGCCAGCAACAGGGTCACGTCCCGGCGGACGGCGTATCGCGCGGCCAGGTCCATCCGCCACCACGCCGGCAGCACGACGTCGCCCGTCGGCACCGAGGAATCGAGCACGCTGCCCACCGCGATCATCGACGCATCGATTGCGATCCCCGCCCGGGGCGTCCATTCGAGACGCATCGATCCTTCCGTCCGGGGGCGTCCGCGCAACCGACCTCCGCCGGGCTCGCTCCGGACGTCGTCGTAAGTCCCGGTGATCCAGAGTTGGACGGCGTCGTCCGGCTTCAATTCGAGGGAGACCTCCGCGCCGTCGCTGCGGATTTCGCTGCGGTTCACGAGACGCGGCGGCGGACCGGGATCGAAATCGATCCCGTCGCGGTACCGGCTGGAGAACCCGTCGACCGCCAGTGTCATCCGGCCACCGGCCAGCCGCCGTTCGATGCCCAGGTCCAGCGTGCGCGCCTTTTCCGGACGCAACGCCGGGTTGCCCACCAGCGGATTCGAGACCGCGTAGAAACTGGGCAGCTTGAAACCGGTTCCGGCGTTGAAGCGCAGCGTCGTATGCGCGCCGAAGGGAATTCTCACGCCGAGCCTGGGGGTGAATCGCGGCTGGTAGTCCCGGGCCTTGTCCAGGCGCACGCTCGGCTCAAGCAGCCACCCGGCCGCCGGCCGCCAGGTATACTCGGCAAAGGCTCCCACCCGGTCCCGCGTGGCGGCGAAGGACGCCGGGAACGGATAGGGACCGTAGATCAGCTCTGCATTGCTTCTTCCCTTCTCCGACTCGCCATCGACGCCGACCGCCAGGGTGCCATGCGGGCCCGCCTCGGCCGCGCCTTCCGCGGACAAGCCGATCCGCCGCAGCGCCGTCGTTTCCAGACTGACGGGGAGACCGGCCGGATCCCGCAATCCCGGGGCCACGCCCGGCGCATCATCGCGCATATTCAGCCACGCCCCCCAGGACCGCACGCGCCACTTGAACGCTCCCGGCGCCCCCCCGGGCGACAACAATTCGACCGAGGCGGTCGTGGTACTGCCGGACCGTTCCTCCAGCGCGCGCAGCACCGCGAACCTCGGCCCGCCGCTGTCGTCCGGAAAGGCCGCGCTGTCCTGCCGCCCGTACCGCACCGACACCCGGCCCTCCAGTCCGCCGGCCTGCCAGGTCGTGCCCAACGCCACGGCGTCCTGCCGCGCGAAGTTCCCCGCCGCCCGGCTGCCCGCCTCGGACCAATGCGCCGACACGGCGGCCGTCTGCGGCCCCTGTCGCGCCCGCGCCAGTACCGAGGCCCGCGCCTGCCCCTGGGTCCCGGCCTCCACCTCCGCATCCGATCCGGACGGCGGGCCCAGCACATCGCTGGTCAGCTTGATCACGCCCGAAAGCGCATCCGGGCCGTAGCGGGCCGAAACGGGCCCGCGCACGATTTCCGCGGCGGCAAACTCATTCGTGCCGAGCGTCCCGAAATCAAAGCCGCCTCCCCGCGAATCGGTCGAATTGTTGACGGGAACGCCGTCGAGCAGCACGACCGTGTAGTTTTCCTCGCCGCCCCGCAGATAGATTGAGGAACGGCCGCCGGGGCCGCCCGGTTGATCGATCGCGACCCCGGGATACCCCTCCAACGCGTCGGCCATCGACAGTCCGGCGCTCTGGGCCGGAACCAGCGTGGTGGTGATCGCGGTGCGCGTATCCACGGCCCAGGGCGGCTCCACCGCATCCAGTTCGTATGGCGGCAGGGCCACGGTTGCCGCGGCTTTGGCCCCGGCATCGCCGTTCGCGGCCGGTGCCGGGTTTTCCGCCGCGCGGACGGCGCCGTGCCAGAGGCAGACGACCGCGGCAATCGCCGTGCCCCGTGCGACCCTTGCCACCAGTCCCGGCGGCTTCCGGCCGCACCAGTCCGAATTCACGGTCTCGGTGTGACAGCCGCCGGGCCGCTTAGGTGCCGCTCCGGGATGGCGCCGCGGCTGGTCCGGCGAGGGCGGCGATCCGCTCCGCGTGGTCCACCCGCTGCAACGCGGTGATGACCTCGTCCAGCGCCCCCTCCAGCACCTGCGGCAGGCTGTGGACGGTGAGGCCGATCCGGTGGTCGGTCACACGATTCTGCGGAAAGTTGTAGGTGCGGATGCGTTCGGAG
>JBJKRD010000375.1:0-3343 GCA_046704925.1 Opitutaceae bacterium
AGCTGCTTTGGTTCGATGACGAGATGCGACACCTGATCGCCGGGGCGGCGGACGCCACCCGGCTCGGCGCGCATGCCCGATTACAGGGGATGGGCACTTTGCGTGAAGATGGTTTGCGAAAGGCGCGGGCCGGCTTGACCACCCCCGCGGAGGTGCTCGGAGCCACGGTTGACGATGCGAACGGAATGTGAAATCCGGGCCGCGGGCGTTTTTGGGATGACCTCAGGGAGGACCGCGCTACGTTGGTGACATTCATTAAGTTCCGCCGCGAAAGGAGAGCCTCATGAGCTATGACATGAACGACCTGCTCGAGATTGTGGTCGAGCAAAACGCGTCGGACCTGCACCTGCAGGTCGGGCAGGCGCCCACCTTGCGTGTCGGCGGCAGCATGCTTCCTGTCGACGGTCCCGAACTGACACCCCAGGACACCGAGACGCTGATGCTCGCCATCACGCCGGATACGCACGTGCAGAACGTCAAGCTCAACGGCGGCACGGACTTCGGCTTTGCGTTTCTGGACAAGGCGCGTTTTCGCGTCAGCGTGCTCAAGGCCAAGGGAAACTACGGCCTGGTGCTCCGGCAGATTCCCAACCGCCTCTTCAGTCTGCGGGAAATCGGGCTGCCCGACAAGGTCAAGGAGCTGCTCTATCGTCCGCGCGGCCTGATCGTGGTCACCGGCCCCACGGGTTCCGGCAAGACCACCACGCTTGCCTCGATGATCAATTACATCAACGAGAACCGCGACGGCCACATCATCACGGTCGAGGATCCGATCGAATACTACCACGCGCACAAACGCTGCATCGTCACGCAGCGCGAAATCGGCGTGGACGTGCCGAACTTCTCGGAGGCGATCCGGCGCGGGCTGCGCCAGGATCCCGATGTCGTTCTCGTGGGGGAAATGCGCGATCTCGAGACGATCGAGGCGGCGATCAGCGCGGCCGAAACGGGCCATTTGGTGTTCGCCACGCTGCACACGAACGGTTCGGCCAAGACGATCGACCGCATCGTGGACGCGTTTCCGTCCAACATGAAGGACATGATCCGCACGCAGCTGGCGAGCTCGATCCAGGCCGTGATTTCCCAGGTGTTGTGCAAGAAGGTCGGCGGCGGCCGCGTCGCCAGCTTCGAGATCATGGTCACGACAACCTCGATCGCGTCGCTGATCCGCGAGAACAAGACCTTCCGGATCGTTTCCGACATCCAGACCGGAGCCTCGCTCGGCATGATCACGCTGGACACCCACCTCATGAGCCTCGTCAACCGGGAGCTGATTTCCCCGGACGAAGCCTTGGACAAGGCCCAGGACCCGGTGGTTATGCGCGACAAACTCATGCAGATGGGCTACACGTTGCGCCAACTCTAGCGGCCCGGCCGCCCCCGCCGCGCGCCCGCGTCTTCGCCGTCCCGGGCGTGCGCGCGACCCCTTTCCAGTTTCATCCCCTATGTACGAGGGCCGCGATCCGGCCATCGCCGCGCTGCTGCGCGAGCGGAGCCATTTGCCGGCGGAAACGCTGGCGTCGTTGGGCGAGGCGTGCCGCGCCACCGGCCGCCCATTGGCCCGCTTGGTGGTCGACCAGGGGATCTTGGGACGGTCTGAACTGGTGCGCCTCGTGGCGGAGGCGTTGGGGCTCGCCTGGACGGAGGCGCTCCCCACGACGGTGGATGGTGCGGCGGGCGGGTTGGTGCCGCCGGAATTGGCGCGCCGGTTTGGCGTGGTGCCGCTGCGGGCGGATGCCGCCTCGGTCGACGTCGCGACGATGGATCCCTTCCGGCCGGGCTTGGCGACGGAGCTGGCGTTCGTCCTGGGCCGCCAGGTCCGGCTCGTGGTCGCGGATCCCGCCGCGGTGGCGCGCGTGCTGGACCAAGTCGACGGTGAAGGGACGCGTACCGGGGCGGGCGGCGAGAGTGCGGGGGAGGAGGAGCTGCGGCGCATGGCGGAAGAGGCGCCGATCGTGCGTCTGGTCGAACGGGTGCTCGAGCCGGCCGTCGAGGAAAAGGCCAGTGACATTCACTTCGAGCCCTTTGAAAACGAGTTCAAGGTGCGCGTGCGCGTCGACGGCACCCTGCGGGACGCGGCCACGCTCCCGCCCCGACTGGCGCTGCCGGTCGTGTCCCGCGTGAAGGTCCTGGCGGGCCTCAACATCGCTGAGCGCAGGGCGCCCCAGGACGGGCGCATCCGCCTGGTGACGGCGGGCCGGCCGGTGGACCTGCGGGTGTCGACCCTGCCCACCCAGTTTGGGGAGAGTGTGGTCCTGCGCGTGCTCGACCGGGGCGCATCGCCGCCGGGATTGTCGGAGCTGGGCATGTCTGCCGCGGTGGAGACCGCCGTGCGGGCGGCGGTGCAGCGGCCCAGCGGCCTTGTGCTGGTCACGGGTCCGACCGGGTCGGGCAAGACGACGACCCTCTACAGTTGCCTTCGGATTCTCAACGAGCCGGAGGTGAAGATTCTCACGGCGGAGGACCCGGTTGAGTATGAGATTGAAGGCGTGATGCAGTTGCCGGTGCAGCCGGCCATCGGCCTGACGTTCGCCGCCGCGCTGCGGGCCTTCCTGCGACAGGATCCCGATGTGCTCATGGTGGGGGAGATCCGCGATCTCGAAACGGCGCAGATCGCGATCCAGGCGGCCCTTACCGGACATCTGGTGCTGAGCACGCTGCACACAAACGATGCCGCCGGCGCGATCGCGCGCCTTGTCGACATGGGTGTCGAACCATTTCTGCTCAGCGCGACCTTGGAGGCAGTGCTGGCGCAGCGCCTCGTCCGCTGCGTCTGTCCAGATTGCAGCGAGCCGTATATCCCCGAATCGTCCGGGCTGCAGTCGCTCGGCTGCGAATCGGACGTCCCGGGGGCGGCGGGCTTCCGTCGGGGCCGGGGGTGCGGGAGGTGTCACGGCACCGGCTACCGCGGGAGGACCGGCATCTTTGAATGGCTGCCGATGCGCCCGCCGCTCCGGGATTTGGTCCTGCGGCGCGCATCCGCGGTCGTCATCCGGCAACAGGCGATCAGTCTGGGCATGGAAACGCTGAGGGCGGCGGGCCTGCGCGCCGTCGTGGAGGGTCGCACGACCGTCGAAGAGGTGGCCCGCTGCACTTGAGTTCGCCGGGCCCGCCGATCGCGGCCGTCGGCCTGCTCTCCGCTCCCTGACGCCAAAGCCAGACTCCAATTCCCCCAAATCCGAAACAATCCCCTCCCATGCCCCGATTCAGCTTTCGCGCCGTGGATGGCGCATCCGGCCGGCCGCAGGCCGGCGAAGTGGACGGCACGGACGTGACGGCGGCCGTGGATCTTCTCAAGTCCCGCGGCTTCTTTCCGATTTCGTTGCAGCCGGCCGGGTGCGAT
>JBJKRD010000376.1:0-3259 GCA_046704925.1 Opitutaceae bacterium
GGTTCTGCCTGATCGAGGCGCGCCTCGGCCCCAACGACCGCTCCCCCGCTCTCCAGCGCCTCACCCGGCGCCTCGCCGCCCGGGTTCAGGGCCGGAATGCCTGACGTTCCGTCGCCCCGGCGGACCACGACCGGCCGCCGCCGGATTCCTTTGCCTCCGCCGCGATCCGGGCCACGCTGGGCGGCGCATGACTTGGGCCGAAGCGTTTTTGCTCGCCGGCGTGGCCATGGCCGCTGGCGCCGTCAACGCCGTCGCCGGCGGCGGCACGTTGCTCACGTTTCCCACGCTGCTGTTCGTGCGCACCCCCGCCGTGGTCGCCAATGCGACCAACACGCTGGCCATTGTGCTGGGCACCTTCGGCGGCATCTTCGGCTACCGCCGGCAGCTGGCCTCGACGCGGATCTGGCTGCGGCGCTTCGTCCCGGTCAGCATCGCCGGCGGCCTCGGCGGGGCCGTGTTGCTGACCGTCACGGGCGAACGGGTCTTTTCGCACTTGGTGCCGTTCCTCCTGCTGTTCGCCACCCTGGTCTTTCTCGCCCAGGGCACCTTCCGGCGATTTGCCGGCTTGGACGCCGGCGGGGCCTCCGGCCCCCACCCGCACGCCCGGGTGGTGTGGGCCGCCGTGGTCTTTCAATTCTTCGTCGCGCTCTACGGCGGCTACTTTGGCGCGGGGATCGGCATCCTCATGCTGGCGTCGCTGGCGTTCATCGGCCTCACCGATATCCACGAGATGAACGCGCTCAAGACGGTCCTTGGGTCCCTGATCAACCTCGTGGCGGCCCTCTACTTCATCCATGCGGGCCTGATCGACTGGCCCAAGGCCGGGGTGATGACCGTGGGGGCGCTGGCGGGTTATTTTCTCGGCGCGCACTACGCCCAGCGCATCCCGCAGAACCGCGTCCGGCAGTTGATCACGGCCATCGGTTTTGCCATCACCGGCGTCCTCTTCTACCGGCAGTTCCTGCGGTGAGGTGGATAGCCGACCTTTTCAACCGCTGATCGACGCTAATCTTCACTAATCTCTGGTCGCGTCCGAGAAGAGGAGCTCAGCGCAAACCAGCGAAAATTAGCGGTTAGGAAGGAAGTCCGGCGTCGCGGACCACCAACCGCACGAATTCGTCGCGCATCTCGATATGCGGGCTGTGGCCGGAGGCCGCCAGCACGTCGATCCGGGCCGCCGGGAAGTGCCGGCGGATGCGCGCGTGATCCTCCGGCGCGACGAAGCGCGACCGGCCGCCCAGGATGAAATGCGCCGGCCCGTCAAAACGGTCCGCCGGCTCCAGCGGACTCTGCACGAGGGCCGGCAGGGCCTGCGCCAGCACCGGCAGGTTCACCGCCCAGCGCCACCGGCCGTGGTCGTCCCGTTCCAGGTTCGTGCTCAGAAACCGCCGCATGGCCGGATCGGGCACGCGCCCCTCCAGGCGCAGTTCCGCCTCGGCCCGGGAATGCAGGTCGCCCAACTGCAGTTCCTGCATCGCCAGCACCTCGGTGCGCTGGGCCAGGCCCGGGTAGGCCTTGGGCGCGATGTCCACGACGACCAGACGGTCGACGCGCCGCGGGTGCCGGCAGGCCAGCGCCATCGCGACCTTGCCGCCCATGCTGTGGCCCAGCACCGTGATCCGCTCCAGCCCCTGGGCGTCCATCCACGCGAGCACATCGGCGATCATGGCCGGGTAGCTCATCTCGGCCGCGTGCGGCGAGCGCCCGTGATTGCGCAGGTCGAGCGCCCGGACGTGGAACCGGGCCGCGAGCCCGGCGCCGGCGGTCTGCCAGTTGCGCGAGGAGCCGAGAAAACCGGGCAGGAGGGCCAGCGGCGGCCGGCCCGCACCGCCCAGATCGCGGTGGAAGAGGACCACAGACATCAGCAGCCAGATGCCAGAAGCCCGCGGGGCGTGGCCAGCGCAAACTTCACTGATTTATCCTTGCTGCCAGCCGGCCTCTGTCCTCTGACTTCTGGCCTCTGAGAGCCCCCATGTCCTCCGTGCGCCAGACCCCGATGATGCAACAGTATTTCGAGGTCAAGCGCGGGCTGCCGCCGGACACGCTCCTGCTCTTCCGGCTCGGCGATTTCTACGAGTTATTCTACGAGGACGCGAAGCTCGGCGCGCGGGTGCTCGGGCTCACGCTGACCAGCCGGCAGGACGCGCCGATGGCCGGCCTGCCCTACCACGCGGTCGACACCTACGTGAACCGTCTGCTGGCCGCGGGCCACAAGGTGGCCCTCTGCGACCAGCAGGAGCCCGCCCGGCCGGGCCGGCTGGTGAAACGCTCGCTCATCCGCATCCTCAGCCCCGGCACGACCCTGGCGCCCAACCACCTCGACGCGGGCCGCAATCATTATCTGTGCGCGGTGTCGCTCGACCGCGACGTGCTGCGCGCCGCCTGGCTCGACCTCACCACCGGCGAGTTCCGCATCGCCGCCGACACGCAGATCGAGAACCTCCTGCCCGTGCTCGCCGCGCTGGATCCGCGCGAGCTGCTGCTGATCGAGGGCGCCCTGGCGGACTGGCGCGCCGCCCCGCACGAGCACACCGGCGTGCACGCGCTGCACGCGTTCTGCGCCGGCCGGGCCCACACGGAGCTGCCCGCCTATCACTTCGACACCGCCGCCGGCGCGCGCACCGTCATGGACGCGCTCGGCGTGCTCAACCTGGAGGGCTTTGGCATCGATCACCGCCACCGCGGCCTGGGTCCGGCGGGCGCGCTGATCTACTACGCCACCGAGAGCCTCTGCGCCAAGCCGGCCAACCTGCGCCGCCTGCAGGAGTACCGGAGCGCCGGCGCCCTGCTCCTCGACCCGGCCACGCTACGCAATCTCGAGATCTTCCAGTCGACGCGGGGCGCGCGCGACGGCTCGCTGCGGGGCGCGATCGACCGGACCGTCACCGCCGCCGGGGCGCGCCTGCTTGAGCGCTGGCTCGCCTCCGCCACGCTTGACCTTGCCGAAATCCAGCGACGCCAGGCGCTCGTGGGCGAACTGCTCGCTGCGCCGGTCCGGCTCGCCGGGCTGCACGACCTGCTCCGCAACGTGCGCGACCTGCCCCGCATCCTCGGCCGGCTGCAAAACCGACTGCGAGCCCCGCGCGAACTTGGCGGCGTGCGCGACACCCTGGCGCAACTCCCGGCCATCCGCGAATGCCTCGCGGGTTTCGCGCCCGACCCGCCGTCCGATCCCCGGTTGGCGGGCCAGCCGGCGCCGGTCCTGCCGACCCTCCTGCCGCGGGTCGCCGACTTTCCGGCCCTGCGCGAACTCCTGGCC
>JBJKRD010000377.1:0-6437 GCA_046704925.1 Opitutaceae bacterium
ACCGAATGGAACGTGCGCGACAGCGACGCCACGGTGATCTTCTCCCTGTCCCCGGTGCTGGCCGGCGGCTCGGCGTACACCGCACGGTGCGCCGAACGGCTGCGCAAACCGTGGCTGCACCTGACCCCGGCCGCTCCGCGCGCCGCCGCCCGGCTGCGCGAGTTCGTGAGCTCGCACGCCGTCGCGAAACTGAACGTCGCCGGACCCCGCGCGAGCGACGAGCCAGGCATCGCCGCCTTTGTCACCGCGGTGTTGACGACGGCCCTTTCGCCGGCCGTCCGCTGACGGCACGGGGACAAAAGCCGGAACCGTCGAGGGTCGACTTGCGCGAGGCGCAGCCCTCGCATAAGCTCCCCCGTTTCATGACCTTCCTTGGACTTGGCGACCGTACCTGGATGTGGCTGGGCTGCCTGGGTTATCTCGCGGGATTTATGCTCGGCACCGCCTCCCTCCTGCGGGACCGGCGTCATTCGCGCGTCCTTATGTATGTGATTGTGGCCATGGGGTTTGTACTTCAAACCCTCGGGCTCTACCTCCGGGGAGTGGAGACCCACGGGTGCCCGATCGCCAACATGTTCGAGCTTTTTCAGTTCACCGCCTGGTCGGCAATTGCGCTCTATCTCGTGATCGGCGCCACATTCCGCCTGAGCCTGCTCGGCTATTTCACGTCCTGTCTCTCGGCGGTGCTCACGCTCGTCTCGCTGCTGGTACCCGCGTGGGATGCGGTGCGGCGCGAGTACCCGTTCGGCGGCGCCGCCTGGATCGGTTTTCACGGCGCCCTGGCCATGTTCAGCTATGGCGTGTTCGCGTTGCTGGCGCTGACCTCGGCCATGTACCTGCTGCAGACCTACAGCCTGAAATACAAGCGGCTGCACGGCGTGTTTTCCTTTCTGCCGTCGATCCTCGAGCTCGATCACATCAGCGTGCGGTTGCTGATCGCCGGCGTCGTCCTGATGACCTGGGCGCTCGGGGTGGGCACGGTGTACTGGGTGCAGGACCCCGCCAGCGTCAACACCGCCAAACTGCTCACCGGCGGGCTCTGGCTGGCCTACCTGCTGGTCATGGTGCTGCGCCTCCGCAAGCGGCTGGTGTCGCAGCGCCTCGCGTGGACCTGCGTCATCCTGTTCGCCGCGGCGTTGATCTCCCTCGGCCCCATCAACGCCAGCCGCCATCCTCCGGTCCGCGAGCCCCCGAGCCTGAAGACGTGAGCGAACCCGCCCCCACCCTCTTTCTGCTCGGCGCCACGCATCACACCGCGCCGCTCGAGCTCCGCGAAAAACTCGCGCTCGCGGGCGCCAAGCTGGACAGCCTGCGCGGCGAACTCCGGTCGCTGGGCACCCTGCCCGAATTCGCCGTGCTCAACACCTGCAACCGGGTCGAGATCTACGGGCTCGCCGCCCAGCCCGGCGCGATCGACCGCCTGCAAGCGGCCTTCTGCGCGCTCAGCCAGCTCGACGCCGAGATCTTCGCCCACATCCGCCTCGAACTCCACGGGCGCAGCGCGGTGCAGCACCTCCTCGAGGTGGCGGCCGGGGTCGACTCCCAGATGGTCGGCGAAACCGAGATCCTCGGCCAGGTGAAGGACGCCTACGCCGCGGCCCAAAGGGAGGGCACCACCGGTCCGGTGCTGAACCGGATGTTCCAGAAGACCTTCCAAGCGGCCAAGCACGTGCGCACCCACACCGGGATCGGCGAGGGCCAGATCAGCGTCGCCAGCGTGGCCGTGGACCTCGCCCTCAAGATCTTCGGCGGCCTGGAACCGTGCCACCTGCTGGTGCTCGGGGCCGGCGAAATCGGGGAGAAGACCGCCCGGGCGTTCAAGAGCCGCGGGGCGGGCACGCTGGTCGTGACCAACCGGCGCCCGGAGCGCGCGCAGGAGCTGGCGCGGGAATTCGAGGCCCGCGCCGTCCCCTTCGACCGCCTGGAGGAGGCGCTGGCGGACGCCGACATCGCGGTCTGCTCGACGGCGGCCCCGGAACCGGTGGTGACCCGCGCCCTGGCGGCCACGACCATGCGCCGCCGCCCCGCCCGCCCGCTCTTTTTCATCGACCTGGCCATGCCGCGCAACATCGCGCCGGACACCGCCGGGCTGCCCAACGTCTTTCTTTACAACCTCGACGATCTCGCCCGGATCGCGGAGGAGAACCTGGCGGTCCGCCACGCCGAGATCGAGCGGGCCCGCACGCTGCTCGCCGACAAGGCCGAAGCCCTCTGGCGGCAGCTCGCCTCCCGGATCGACGGCCAGACCCCGGCTTCCTGAGCCGGGGCCGGGCGGGTCGTCAGCCGCGGGCGTGCGCGGTCCGTTCCGGCGGGATCCGCTTCAACGCGTCGGCCAGCTCCTGCTTGCGGATCGGTTTGCTGATGTAATCGTCCATCCCCGCCTCGAGGCAGATCTCCCGGTCGCCCTGGACCGCGTTGGCCGTCAACGCGATGATCCAGGGACGCTTGCTGCGGTCCGGCTGGGCCCCCACCACGCGGCGCGTGGTCTCCAGGCCGTCGAGCTCCGGCATCTGCACGTCCATCAGGATGACATCGTAGGGCTGGCGCTCCAGGGCGTCCAGCACCTCGAGGCCGTTGGCCGCGACATCGGCGCGGTGACCGAGCGCCGCCAGCAGGTGCAGGGCCACCTTCTGGTTGACGATGTTATCCTCGGCGAGGAGCAACCGCAGAGTGGTGCCGGGCTTTTCGCCCGGCGGCCGCGGCATGACCGGCGCCGGCGCGGCCGCCCGCGGTTCCGCCTCCGTGAAAATGTTCGCGAGCACGTCGAAAAGCTGCGAGGGCTTCACCGGTTTGGTCAGGGCGGCGGAAAACAAATCCTTCGACGAAGTCACCTCGCGCTGGCCCAGCGAGGAAAGCAGGACCAGCGGCAGCTCCTCGGTCCCGCCGGTGGCCCGGATTTCCCGGGCCAGCATCACCCCGTCCATCTCCGGCATCTGCATGTCGAGGATGCCGACGTCAAAGTGCTCCCCGCCGCGAATCCAGCCCAGCGCCTCCCGGGCCGATCGCGCTGCGCGCGAGGTCATCCCCCACCCGCCGACCACCGTGGAGAGGATGCGCCGGTTGGTGGCATTGTCGTCCACGATCAGCATGCGCCGGTCGCTCAGGTGCAGCTTGGGGCCCGCCAGGTACGGCCGCGGCCGCGCCGGCACGTATTCGACCCGGATGGAGAAACTGAAGGTCGAACCCTTGCCCAACTCGCTGCGCACCCACATGGTCCCGCCCATCAACTCGGCCAGGCGCCGGCTGATCGCCAGCCCCAGGCCGGTCCCGCCAAACCGCCGCGTGGTGGACGTGTCCACCTGGGTGAAGGAGCGGAAGAGCCGCCCCATCGCCTCCTGGGGAATGCCGATGCCGGTGTCGGAAACGCTGAACAGCAGTTCCACGAACTGGCGGGGACCCGTCGCCACCGGCGTCTGCGAACTGACCGCCACCATCGGCGGGATCGTGCCCACCGCCCCGGCCGATCCGCCCAGCGGCGGCAGCGACCCCGGGCGGGCGGCCGAAAAGAGCGGCGACCCGCTGCCCGCCAGTTGCGTGCCCGGCGGCGCGGAATCCGGGGAGCGGACGCGCACGCTCAGGGCCACCTCGCCGCGCTCCGTGAACTTGATGGCGTTGCCCAGCAGGTTGACCAGGATCTGGCGCAGGCGGGTCGCGTCGCCCCGCACGGTTTGCGGCACCCCGTCGGCGATCTCGTACAGCAGATCGATGCGTTTTTCCGCGGCCCGCGCCGCCAGCAGGTCGAGCGCGCCCTCGACGCATTCGCGCAGCGGAAACACCTCGTGTTCCAGCTCCAGCCGCCCCGACTCGATCTTGGAGAAATCCAGGATGTCGTTGATGATGGTCAGCAGCGTTTCGCCGCTCGCGCGGATCGTCTCGGCGTAATCGCGCTGCTCCCGCGTCAGCGGGGAGTCGAGCAGCAGGCTGGTCATGCCGATGACGCCGTTCATCGGCGTCCGGATCTCGTGGCTCATCATCGCCAGGAACGTGCTCTTCGCCTGGCTGGCCCGTTCGGCCGCCTCCTTCGCCTGGCGCAACTCCTCCGCGGCCTCCTTCTGGTCCGTGATGTCCACGATCGTGGCGACCTCCTGCAGCTCGCCGGTCACGGCGTCACGGTTGAGGAACAGGGAGAACACCGCCCAGACGATCCGGCCGTCCGGGTGCACGTAGCGTTTCTCCATCACGACGCGATCGATCTCGCCCTGGTAGAGTTTGTCCGTCAGCACCTGCTGCTTTTCGCGATCCTCGGGATGCGAGGCGGCGGCGTAGTTGGCCGTTTCGCCGGACTTGCCCGCCGGCACGCCGGTGATGCGTTCATGGGCCGGATTGACGATCCGCGTGCCCGCCTGCCGGCCCTGCATCCAGGAAATGCCGACCGGCGTGTGTTCGAAGATGAAACGATACAGCGCCTCCTTGCGCTCCAGCTCCATCTGGGCCTTCGTCAGGTCGGTGACGTCGATGGTGATGCCCACCAGGTCCCACTGTCCCGCCTCGCGCGGGGTGATCGACACCCGTTCGTGCAGCCAGAAGGTCTCGTTGCCCTTGATCAGCCGAAACGCCTGTTCGTAGCCGGGCGCGCCGTCGCGCAGCGCCCCCTGGCTGACCGCGTCCATGGCGGCCTTTTGGGGCACGTCAAACCCGCCGTACAGCGACTTCGTCTTGATCCCGCCGGCCCCGTCGCGCACGACGCCGGCATCGCCTTCGAAGATCCGCCGCTGCAGGCCCGAGGCGGGAACCTCGAACTGCCACTGCTGGCGGCCGTCCGTCTCCGTCACCCGGGCCTGCCACAGCATGCAGTCGGGCCGCGACAACAACTGCCGCAGCAGCGCCTGGCTCCGTTTCCATTCGGTCTCCGCCAGATACTGGGCCGTGATGTTCTTGCTGATGCCAAACGTGCCGATGATGCGCCCCTCCTCGTCGGTGAGCGGCATCTTCGTCGTCAGCGACCATTCGACGCGGCCATCCGCAAAAACCTCCTTCTCCGGCACGCCGATGATCGGTTCGCCGGTCCGGATGATCCGCTGTTCGTCGTCGAACGCGGGCCGGGCATGCTCCGCCGAGAAGAAATCGAAATCCGTCTTGCCCTGCAGCTCGGCGGCACTCGTCTTGCCGACATAGCGGGCCAGCGAGCGGCTGCACTTGATGAAGCGCGACTGCAGGTCCTTGAAATAGACGGCGTCCGGGATCGAATCCATGAACACATCCATGATCCGGCGCTCGCGGCGCAGGTCGGCTTCCGTCGCCCGCAGGTCGCCCGTCATGCGCTCGGCCAGCCCGAGGGCGCGGATGCGCGCACTGCCCACCGACCAATAAAGCCCCCCGGTCAGCCCGGTGACGATGAGGCCGCTGACCAGGATCACCCACGGCATCCGGTGCACGCCGGCGGCCAGGAACTCCGGGGCCGCGCGCAGCCGCAGCAGCCAGGTTCGCCCGTAAAGCGACTGCCGGACCTCGCGGTCGAACGCGAGCGGCTCACCGCCTCCGGCGCCGTGCAGCCCCGAGTCGTAGATCAAGGCCGCGCGGTCGGGCCGGGCCCCGTCGTATACCTCCAGATCGACCAGCCCGTTCGCCCGGTCCGTCAGGCCCGCCATCACGGTCTGCAGGCGCAGGCCCGCCACCACCCACCCCGTCAAAGCCTCCTCGCGCGCCGCGGCCGTGGCCGGATCGCTTTGGCCGGCGGAAAACACCGGCAGAAACAGCAGGAATCCCGGCGCCGCTCCCTCATCGCCGGTCAGGTCGAGTCGCGGCGACAGCGCCATCCGGCCCGTTTCCATGGCCTGGCGGGCCGTCCGGTAGCGCACCTCCTCGCGCGCCAGGTCGCGCCCGATCAGGGTCGCGTTGTGGTCCGCCGGCGCGATCATGGTGAGGATGTATTGCGCGTCGCGTCCCGGCGCCGGCTGGTGGTCGGCCGCCTTGACCCCTGCCGCCTCGGCCTGGCGCCAGAAAGCCTCCGCCCGGTCCGGCATCACGCGCTCGGCGTAGCCGAATGAGGCGGTGCCCTCCCGGAGAAAGGGCGCCACCGAGCGGAAAAACTCCGCCCATTCCCGCGGCTTCACCTTGTCGCCGGCATAAACCATCGCCCGCGCCGCCACCATCGCCTCCTCGGTCGTCTCGAAACGGCGGGCCAGGGTCGTCACCACCCGATCGCTCAGGTTGTCGAAGCGGGCGGACTCTGCCCGGAGCGCCTCCCGCCGCGCGCTCCACCAACTAAGCACCGAGAGGCCCGATCCGACGATCAGAATTGCCAGCAGGATATAACGGCGCCGCAAGTGAGGGGTAGCCCGGGGCTGGTCAGCCATGCCGCCTTATTGCGGATTTGGCGGCGTCTGACAATCCAGTTCATCGGCCGCGGCCAGCTGGCGCCCGAGCCAATCGGCCGCGGTGCCGGCGGCCGGTTGGTGCAGCACGCCGCGCAGGCGCGCCGCCTGGGCCTCGCAACG
>JBJKRD010000378.1:0-4661 GCA_046704925.1 Opitutaceae bacterium
CGGCCGAAGGGCGGGCGGCACACCCGCGGCCTGCGCCTCGACGCCCCGGCGGCCTGGTATGCGTCGGCGGCAGCCCGGACCATCGCCGACCACGTGGTGGCGTGCCAGGCGCCGACCGGGGCCTGGACGAAGGGCAACGACTACACGCAGGCGCACCCGCAGCCGGCGGAGCCGGGCGACCTTTACAGCCGCGGCACGTTCGACAACGACGCGACGATTTTCGAACTGAGGTTCCTGGCACGGGTGGCGGCGGCGGATGACGATCCGAAACAGGCGGCGCCATGGCGGGAGGCATTCCTGCGCGGACTGCGCTACGTGCTCGCCGCCCAGTATCCCAACGGCGGCTTTCCCCAGATCTATCCCCTTGCCGGCGGGTATCACGATGCGATCACCTTCAACGATGACGCGATGATCCATGCCCTCGGCCTGCTGCAGGATGTGGCGGAGGCCAAGCCGGCGTATGCCTTCGTGCCGGCCGACCTGCGCGACGAGGCCGGACGCCGGGTGCCCCGCGGCATCGCCTGCATCCTGGCCACGCAACTGCGGAACGCCGACGGCGGACGCACGGTCTGGTGCCAGCAGTACGACGCGCTGACCCAGCGGGCCTGCGCCGCGCGCAATTTCGAGCCCATCGCCGCCTGCGCCAACGAAAGCGTGGGCATTGTCGAGTTCCTGATGCAGCAGCCGCATCCGTCGCCGGAGATGGTCGCGGCGGTGGACGCCGCGGTCGCGTGGTTTCATCGCGTGGCGCTCCATGACCTCGCCTGGCGTCGCAATGCCGCCGGCGAGAATCATCTGGTGGCGGCCCCGGGCGCAACGCTGTGGGCCCGTTATTACGAACCCGGGACCGACCGGCCGATCTTCGGCGACCGGGACCGCACCATCCACTACGCCGTCGAGGAACTCTCCGCCGAGCGTCGCGATGGCTATCAATGGTACGGCGACTGGCCGGCGCCGCTGCTCGCGGCCTACCCGGCGTGGCAGGCGGGGCACGCCGGCGCCGCGGCGGCCCCGTGAGATCCGCGGCGGGGTGATCAGAAGCGTGCCGCCAGCCAGCCGTAGCCGGCCGCGTACACCGCACATTCGGCGAGAAGCAGGCCGAACCCGACCCGCAGCCATCGGCTGGTGAGGTGGGGGCGCACCCCCAGCCACGCCAGCACGGCCAGGCGGCCGCCCCACCAGAGGGCGATGCCCCCGCAGACCACGCGGGCCAGGGGGGAGCCGGCGACCAGGGCCGGGGCGAACAGCAGACTCACCACGCCAGAGAAGGCGATCACCGCGCCGATGAAGGCGTTCTGGGCCACGGCGAAACGACGGTGGATGTCCGGCAGCCGCGCGAGATTCTCATCCCAGTGCGGCGGAATGGGCGTCCGGGCGGCGGCCACCAGGGTGACCAGGTGGAACACGCCGGCCACGCGCACGCCAAGGATCCACCATCCGGGGCCCGGGGGCATGGGCAGGGTCAGCCGCCCGGCCCGCCGGCGGGTGCGGACGGGGCGGACACCGGGGTGGGGCCGCCTGCCGCGGCGGCATGCTGGAACATCTGCTGGCGCAGTTGCGCCGCCGCCTGCTGCTGCTGCTGGATTTCCTGCAACGCCTGGAACTGCGGCGGTGAAAGCACGGCCTGCGCCTGGGTCATGGCCGCGTCGGTGATCGGACTTGAACCGAACATAAACCCCATGCCCCCGGGAGCGGATGTGCCCACGGCCACCACCGGGCCGTTCGGGCCGTCGCTGCGACCGACGTAGGCAAAGTTGGTGACGCTCTGGGCCGGGACGGTCTGGGCCAGAATCTGCACGAGCTGGTCGGCTTGGGCGCCGTTCAGCGGCGTGTCCGTGTAGCTCAACGACTGCTGCAGTTCGTTGACCACGGCGCGTTGCGGCTCGGTCTGGACATAGTTCTGGTACTGGGCGTAGCTGCCGGGATCGAGGAGCGCCTTGATCTGGTTGTCGATCTGCGCCTGCGCGTCCTCCACGAGCTGATGGAATTCCTGCGGGTTGCGCACGGGATCGACGCCCTGTTCCCCGGCCGCTGCCAGCACGTCGATCGGCGCCGCCAGCTTGTCACCGAGGAGGCCCTTGAGCTTGGCAAGTTCCGCGGGCGGCAACGCGAGCTTCTTGAAGAGCGCGGCGTAGCGGGCGTCGACCTGGGCCTTCTGCTGGAGCGCCATCAACCGCACGGCGTCGGGCCGGTTCAGCAGCGAGGCCATGCCGGCGATCCGCTGGCCCAGGACCGCACGCGGCGCCGGCGCGGCTTCGGCGTGGACCGCGCCGCCCGCGGCCGGCGGGGCCGCAGCGAGGCGGTGTTCGAGTTCCCGGACGTGCTTCTCCGCGCTCCACACGCGCTTCTGCAGATCGGCCCGCTCGGCCGCCGGAAAGGCGTCCGCCCGAAGCGCGGTAAGCTCGCGCTGTTGTTTCCAGACCAGGGCCGCGAGACCGACCACGATCAGCAGGAGGAGGAATACGAGGAGGTTTTTGCGGGATGACATGGCAGGCGGAGGGAAGAGCGCCGAGGGACACCCAGGTGGACAGCGCGAATTTGGATTTGATCAAATTACCCGGCAATCAAGATCCCGCGGCGGTACCGGGGAGGGTAAGCCCCGCAGGAATCCAGAACCGTCCCTGCCCAACCTCCCACTACTCACTCCGTACAGGTAACCCCTGTCACCAATGTCTTGAAGATGAAGTGTCACCCTTGTCCTGAACGCGCTGCGCGCCTTTCTGGCGTCCAGCCTCTGACTCCCGACCTCGGGCCGGCGGCCAGATCGCCGCAGCCCGCGCCTAGCGGGCCCATTCCATCGGTGCCGGTGGCTCGAAACGCGACTCCACCGGCACCCCGATGCCGGCGGAGCGGGCCGACGAGTCGATGGCCTCCATGATTTCGATCACGTGCGCCGCATGGGCCGCGCCGGCCCGGTGCGGCCGGCGCTCCCGCAACGCCGCCGCGAGATCCTGCACGCCCCGCGCAAATTCGACGCCGGTCACGCCGGGCCGGACGGGAGGAACGGCCGCCAGCGGTTCGCCGTAGCCGCAGCGTTCCACCGCGGAGTTGAACATGAAGACATTGCCGAGGACCAGCGTGCCGCCATCGCCGTGGAATTCGATGCTGCTGCCCTGCTTCGATCCATTGGTGTAGAAATTGCAGGTCAACCGCGCCACCTCGCCGCTGACGAAATCCAGCACCGCGGTGATGAATTCGGGCCGGGAGACGGTGAAGGGCTGGCCGGTCTTGTCCTTGCGGTCGGTCAGCAGCGACCGCTGCTGGGCGGCCACGCCGCGCACCGGGCCGAGAAAGGCGGTGAGCAGGGTGAGCGGATAGATGCCCACGTCCCACAGCACGCCCACGTCGTAGAACGGGACGGGATTGGGATGCCAGGTCTCGATGCGGCCGTGATTCATCTCCGCATAAATCAGCCGCACGCGGCCGATGGCCCCCCGGCGCAGTTCCCGCGCCGCCGTCTGCTGGGATTCGCCCAGGTAGGTGGTGGGCGCGCAGCTCAGGCGCATCCGCTTCCGGCGCGCGAGCTCGACCAGCCGCTGCGCCGCCACGTAGGTCAGCGCCAGCGGTTTCTCGGTGTGCACATGCTTGCCCGCCGCCAGGCTGCGGTTGGTGACCTTCTCGTGCGCCTGGTGGATTGTCAGGTTGACCACGAGACCGACGCTGGGATCGGCAAGCACCTCGTCGAGCGAGGCATAGGCGCGTCCGCCGAATTCCCTGGCCAGCGCTTCGGCCCGCGCCGGCTCGAGATCCTGGAAGCCGCGCAGGGCGATGTCGCCGTAAGTCTTCAGATCGCCCGCGTAGGCGCGCGCGATGTTGCCACAGCCGACAATGGCCGTGCCGAGGGGGAAGGCGGTGCTCATGGGTAACGAAGGGGCCGGGGTCGGGGACGCGCGACGGTGCCCCGGCGGTCAGGCTATCAGCCACTGCCGCAATCGTTCAAGGCTAGTTCGGATGCCGGGTTCGGGGTCCTGGTCCTCGGGCTCATGCTCGATGCCGATGGGCCCGGCGAAACCCTGGCGCACGGCTTCCTGGATGGCCGCTGCAACCGGCACGATGCCGTCGCCGAGCGCACACGTCTCGTGCCCGAGATCGGCGAGCGGCAGCCCGGCCGGCACCGGCCGGCGGGCCCGGACATCCTTGGCGTGCAGATGGAAGAGGCGGCCCCGCAGTTCGCGCACCGCCGCCACGGCGTCAAAACCGCGGGTGCCGGCCCAGCCGGTGTCGAAGGCGACGCCCAGGACGTCGGCGTCGCCGGCGCCGGCCGCGGCCAGGATGGCGGCGCCGCCGGTCTCCGGATGATTCTCGTAGGCGAGCCGGAGGCCATGGTCGCGGAGCAGGCCCGCGAGCCGCGGTCGGTCGGCCGCCAGCAAGCCGTGGTTGCCGCTGATCAACGGGCAGCGGAGCGCCTGCACCACCCGCGCCACGAGGTGGAAATCCTCGACGGATCTGCCCCAGTGGCAGGCAAAGGCGGTCACGTCCAGGCCGTGCCGGTCCAGCACCGCGCGGGCGGCTTCCAGGTGGCGCGGCGTCGCCCACGCGGGATGAAGGTGGGCGCACCAGAGGTCCACATGGGCGAAGCCGAGCGCCCGCACGCGGCCCATCAGCTCGTCGAATCGATCGGCAAAGGTTTCAATCGGACGGAAGAGATCGTTGGTGGCGGT
>JBJKRD010000379.1:0-2942 GCA_046704925.1 Opitutaceae bacterium
GGGCCCGCCCGGGCGACACGGCCAGTCCTCGCGTCGCCGCCGACGTTCGGGCCGGAAACACGCATCGCACTTCGTGATTCTGCTTCGCGTACTGCATCGAAGACCCCATCCGGGTGGATTCCGGCCGGCGACGGTTCCGGCGGCCGCGATCTGCCTCGTGGGTAGCCTGGGCCTGCTTCTGCTGACGGGCGGCTGCAGTTCTCGCGACGAGGCCACGCCGGTTGCGCCCGCGCCGGCAACCAGCGCCGCCCCCAAACCCTACCTTTCCTACCTGCGGCCCCAGCCGATCGGGGCCGCCGCCGACCAGCCGCCGTGGATCGCCCACGTGCTGCCTGTGGATCTGGACGGGGACGGGCTGCTGGACGTGGTTTTCTGCGAAGCCCGGCAGAACAAGGTCATCTGGCTTCGGCAACATCCCCGCGGCATATTCACGGAGCAAGTGCTGGCCGATGACATGCACGCGCCGGTGCACGTCGATGCGGCGGACATGAACGGGGACGGACACCTCGACCTGATCGTCGCGAGCATGGGCGTCGTGTTTCCGGACAACGACAAGATCGGCACCGTCTACATCCTGGAAAACGACGGCCACGAGCATTTCACGAAGCACATCGTGCTGCAGAACACTTCGCGGGTCACGGACGCGCGCGCCGCCGACTTGAACGGCGACGGCAAGCTCGACCTGGCGCTCGCGCAATTCGGCTACGACGAGGGCGAGGTGAGCTGGCTGGAACGGACCGGCGCGTGGACGTTCAAACGCCACGTGCTGCTGGAGCTCTCCGGCGCCATCAATGTCTGCGTGGCGGACTTCAACGGTGACCACCGCCCGGACATCGCGGCGGTGGTCTCCCAGCAATGGGAGGAGATCTACTACTTTGAGAACCTGGGGGACGGC
Organism: Opitutaceae bacterium; assembly: GCA_046704925.1. Taxonomy (GTDB): domain Bacteria; phylum Verrucomicrobiota; class Verrucomicrobiia; order Opitutales; family Opitutaceae; genus Fen-1467. The sequence continues at coordinate 896 of JBJKRD010000379.1, forward strand.
CGCTTCGCGACGAAGCACGTCTGGGGGTCGACCAACGAGGATTTCGGCAGCAGCGGCATCAGCGTGTGCGACCTCAACGGCGACGGCCGCCCGGACATCCTGTACTCCAACGGTGACGGTTTCGGGCCGGCGGCCACGCCGGGGCCCCGGCCGTGGCATGGGATCCAATGGCTCGAGAATCTCGGCGGTGGAAAATTCCAGTACCACCGGGTCGGCAATCTGCCGGGAGCCTACAGCCCGGTGGGCGTCGACCTCGACGGCGACGGCCACATGGACATCGTGGCGGTGGGCGCCTTTGCCGACTGGTCCGGCAAGAAGCAGGATAACATTTCGCTGATGTGGTTCCGCAATGACGGCCGGATGCACTTCGAGCCGCGCGTGCTGGCGCGCGTGCCGAAGGACCAGGTCACCCTGGCGGCGGGCGATTTTGACGGGAACGGGCGCCCCGTGCTGGTCTCGGGCGGGTTCTACGTCTATCCCCCCTACGAGGACATGGGCCGGATCACGCTCTGGCGGCGCGCCTCGCCATGAAGGTGCGGATCATCCTGATCACGCTGGCCGCCACACTCGCGGCCGCGGGCGGCTACTGGTGGTGGCGGGCCGGCCGCCAGGCACAGATCGTGGCGGCGGCCCTCCCGCCGGTGCCGGATCTGACGGACGCGCTCCCGGTGCTGCGCCAACACATCCTGGCCGCGGATGCCCGGGCCCGCCACCGGCTCACGGCGGTGCGAGGCCTCGCGGATCTCGGGCGGTTGTATCAGGCCAACGGCTTTCTTGCCGAGGCGACGCGATGTTACGAGGGCCTCGAGCGCCTCATGCCGGACAACCCGCGCTGGTATCACTACGAGGCCACGATCCTGGGGGGGTTTGGCGAGACCGCACGCGCGGCCAGGTTGTGGCGGCAGGTGATCCGCCTCGCGCCCGACTACGTGCCGGCGCGACTGCGCCTCGGCGACTGTCTGCTCAAGACCGACCAGCTCGAGGAAGCCACCGTTGCTTACGAGGCGGTGCTCAAGATCAGTCCGGACAATCCCTATGCGAGGTTGAACCTGGCCCGCATCGACATGGAGAAGAAGCGCTGGGACCAGGCGCGGCCGCTGCTGGAGGCAGTCGTCAAGCAGACCCATTTCGCCCTCGGCTATGACCTCATCGTTAACCTCTACGAGCAGATCGGGCTGCACCGGGAGGCGCGGGCGATCCGCGGCTCGGTCAAGGCGTCGGGGGCGTACCGCGATCCACCGGACCCGTGGCTGGATGAGTTGATGGACGTCTGCTACGACCCCTACCGGCTCGGTCTGGTGGCGGGCGTGGCGGCGCAGAGCGGCGATCCCGCCCGGGCCATCCGGCTGCTCAAACGCGCGCTCACCCTGGCGCCGGGAGATGTATCCACGCATTTTCAGTTGGGCGGCATTGCCGAGATGCAGCACGATCTCAAAGGCGCCATCGAGGAGTACCGGAGCTGCACGGTGTTGGCGCCGAGTTTCGCCGACGGCTGGGCCCACCTGAGCGCGGTGGAGGCGCAGGTCGGCGATCGCGCCGGCGCGGAACGAACGTTGGCACAGGGGCTGGCCCATTGTCCGGACTCCCCCGGCCTGCATTTGATGCGGGCACGCAATCTGCGCGCGGCCGGGCGCACCGCGGCGGCCCTTGCGGAATACAAGGAATCCATTCGCCTGCGTCCCAACGAGCCGGAGGCGTATACGGATCTCGGCGATCTCTATATCGAAACAGGCAACGCCAATGCCGGCATCGAAATGATGCGGCAGGCGCTGGAGGCCGATCCGGGAGACCCGATGGCCCTCGGCGTCATGGCGTTTCATGCCATCGGCGCAGACAACGAGGCGGAGGCGCGGCAATGGCTGGACCGGGTGATCAATCAGCCGCGGGTGCCACGGGCGCAGGTCGACCGCCTGCTGGATGCCTACCGGCAGGCCTTCGGTCACGAGTGGGTTCCGGATCAGACGCCCGGTTGATTCTGGGGCCGCGCCTTGGGCCTCAGGGCGCGGGCGCTGACACGTCAAGGGTTTGGGTGTGGGGGGGGACGGGC
>JBJKRD010000380.1:0-3932 GCA_046704925.1 Opitutaceae bacterium
CGGCGTGTCGCCCTTGGTCCGCAGGCCCCGCGCCGTCCCGAGGATCCGCGCGCGATCAAGCGGCCCGATCGGTACGAGCAGCTCCGTGTCGGTGCACGCCAGCGGCGACGGATAACCGTAACGATGACCGTACACGCGCAGGCCGACGTTCATGTCGGCGGGCAGGGAGTTGAGCACCTGTTCCAGCACCTCCAGGGCGGTTTCCCAGCGCGTCTTTGCGCCGAGCGATTCGCGCATCGACGCCGAGCAGTCGAGAATGATCTCGAGGTTGCGGTCGGCGGGCCTCCCGGGTTCGGCGTTTTCCAGAATCACCTCCAGCCCGCCGTTGTTTTCCGTCGTGTATGAGCCGGCGAGGCCGATCGCGGCCCACATCGTCGGCGCGAACTTGCTCGGCTGGGAGGACTGCGAGTTGAGAAGCGGCCAGCTGCCGTCGTCCTCCGGACGCCCGGCGCGCACCTGGGTGCCCATCAGGTACGCGACGCCGCGGCGGAACAGCGCGGAGTCGATGCTCGCCCCGGCCTGCTTGAACGCGAAAAGCACCTGACCCGTCGCGAATGCGTTCGAGCCCTTCATGTAGCGGTTCTCCTTCCAGCCGCCGTCGCCTTGCTGGTCCGCCGCGAGTCGATCGAGCACGCGCTGCATGACCCGCCGCTGCGCAGGCGTGCCGAAGCGCGCAAGCGCGAGCACCGCAAAGACGCGATCCTGCGTGGTCTCGGGCTCGTGCCCGGCAATCCAGGCCAGCGCGCGATCAGCGGCGGCCTTGTATTTCGGATCGGGCGTGAGCGCTTGCGTCCGCATCAGCGCGACGATCGTGTTCGCCGTCGACATGAACGTCCCCTGCTCGATCGGCGGCCGGAACTCGCCCTCGAACGATCCGTCCTTCCCCTGTTTCGCCAGCAGCCAGTCGACCGCGCTGCGTAACGCCGGATCGTCACCCGCGCCGCGCCACTCGTCGGCGTAGGCGAGCGCCAGCGCCCCGTATTCGGTCGCCGCCATCGAGCCGCTGTTCCACGAATGCGCGGCGGCGCCCGTGGTTGCCTGGTATTTGCGCGTCGCGCGTTCGAGATAGGCAAACGCTCCCGTGTCGATGGCGTAATGGTTACGCAGGGCGATCGCCTGCCCCATCATCACCTGCGCGTGGACGTGGCAACCGAAGCAATTATTCTTGCGGTCCCACTCCGGCGCCGCCTGCTGCAGCCAGTCGAGCCCGAGCTGCGCGGCCTGCCTCGGGCTGTGGTCCCAGGACGCCATCCCGGGAAACCGCGCGCGCAGCGGGGTGTAGCCCGGCCGCGTCGCCTCGAGAATTCTCACCTCGGCGATGCCGAGGCGGCCGGGAGATTGTCCGGACATAATGCGCAGCTTCACGAACTTCGCTTCAGTGGCGGGAAACGAAACGAGCTGTTCGGACGGTCCCGCCGCCAGCGTCTGCGCGGCGACCTTGGTGAACGTGCCGGCGGCCCCGGGCGGAGCGATCCAGACCTCGACGTCCTTCGGCGCAAGCGACGGATCGGGCGGCACTACGACGACTACGCCCGCGACGAGCGCCTCGTGCCGCTCGTAAAACGAAAACTCGATCTCTTGCGGAAACGCGACCGGCGCGGCCGCGTCCCAGACGGTGTCACTGCGGCCGTCGTTGAGCAGGCCGCCGAAATAACCCGGCCCAAACACGCCGGTCAGATGATCGATGTGGCCCCCCAAGGCGGCCAGAGCGAGATTCGTCGAGGTCGTGCCGGGAGGAAGCGAAAGCGGTGGCGCCGGTTCGGCGACCCGTCGCGCCGGCGAAGGCGGCGGAGTTGTCGCAGCTTCCGCGGCGGCGGGCCCCGGGTGAGCCGCACCAGCCGGGCCGCCCGCGTTCTGGGGCCGGGCCGTCGGAGGCTCCGCGTTCGGAGACGGGGCCACTGCGACCCGAGCCGGCAGACTGGATCCGACCGGAGCGGCCGTGCCGGCGGAAAAGCGCGCGAGCAGCCCTGCCATGGTGGAGTCCGGTCCCAATGTGGGCGAGATCGCCTCCTGCGCCAGGTTGCCCACGGCAACGCTCCCTGCCGTGGAAACCAGGGCGGCGACCGCGAGTGACTTGCCGTGCTCCTCGCCGGTCAACACCGGTGCGGCACCCGACGACCATTGTCCCGCCGGAGCGCCGCCCACGGCGAACGCCGCGACCGCGCGGCCAAACTGGTCCTCGAGCGTGGCCAGGGTCGCCGGCGATCCATAGAAGAGCACCACCGTGGCATCGGCGCGTTTCTTCGCGTCGATCAACTGCGCCTTCAGTGCGTCCGCCGGCGGTGCAATCCGGATGCCCTGCAACTGCGCGCGCAGGCGCGGCAGGTACTCCATCCCGGCGGGCGCCTCGGTGAGGCCGATCACGGCAATCCTGAGGCCCCCGACCGTGCGCACGACCATCGGCGGAAACAGCCGCCGGCCCGACTGCGCGTCGAGCAGATTGGCGGACACCGCGTCGAGTCCGGCGTGCTGCAGCATCTCCCGCGTCACCTGTCGGCCAAGGCGGAAATCCCGCCAGGAAACGTTGACGGCATCGTATTTGAGCAATTCATAGGCGGCGGCGATGACCGCGCCCCTGGTGTCAAGGCTCTCCGGCCCGTAGAGGAAATTGCCCGCATCGAGCAGCAGCACCGGCCCCGCGGCGCGAGCGGAGTCAACCGCCGTGGCGCGGCGCTCAAGGCCGCCATCTCCCCTGTGCTCCGGGCAGCTCTGACATGGCGTGACGTGGCCCTCGGTGTCCGCCGTGACCATGATTTTCGGCGGCAGCAGGGCGACGGCGCTCTGAACCAGCGCGAGGGTCGCGAACACCACCACGGCTTCGCGACAACCGCGGCGTCGATATTCGCAGGCAACGTCAGCCACCGCCGCCTCCACTTCCCCCGCCGGGAATCGACACCAAGCCCGCGCAATCCATGCTCGCGGCTTTGCCCATGCCGGCTTTGACAAGCAGCGACTTTCCCGGGACCAGCAGGCCCACGACCTGCGACACCGCCAGGCATACGCTGCACGCGACTTCTCTCGACCCGCTCCCGGGCGCTTTGTCCATGCATTTGACCGCGCCGTAAACGGAAGCGCCGGCGACAATGTAACGGAGCAACACTCCCATCTCGAGCATTTCGCCCCCGGCGCCATCGGGCGTCATGCCGCAGCACCAACCGTCGGTGGGGCGGATGCGCCACCAGCCCTCCCGCGGGGTACCTTGAACGGTTACGGGCGCGACGGGCGCCACGACCACGAATCCCGCGTCGAGATCCTGGCCGATGCGCCCAAGCGTGGCAGCGGAGAGCGTCAGCCGCCGTGCCGCGGCATCGTCCCGCGAACGAACGACAACCCATGCGACCCTTTGCGCCGGCGAAGCGGCAAAGAGGGTGGCCGTGTCCGCGCCGAGCGCCTGGTCCGAAAGCACGAGCGACTCGAGGTTGGTTTCCAGCACCCCCTGACGCAACAGGGCGGCAAAGGCACCCGCCCCGGACGGGCCGCGAACGACCGCCTGGTTGCGAACAATGTCGATGGTGCGCCGGACGCGCAGACCTCCGTCGTCGCCGAAATAGATGGCAGAGTGCAGTGCGATCAGGTTGGGCCGGTCAATTGCAATGTCGCCGGCGCCGCCGCCTTCCCCGGCGGGCAGCCGCGCGTCGGCCCATGAAAGGAGCTCGACCGGCAACCGCGGCGCCGAAGCTATGGTCGTGACCGTCGCGCCGACTCCCTTTTGCGGGAAATCGCGCAGGGCGTTGACCAGGATCGGACCGGCATCGAGGGTCGACCTCAGCGCCTGGTGTTCGACAAACTCGTCCGACAACTGCGCGCCGAGCGGAAGGAAGTCGACGCGGCGCATCATCGCCAGCGAGCGCTCCAGGCGCGCCGGCTCGTCGAATGCCGCAGGCGGCCTCGTGGCGCTTTCCCGCGACCGCGCAACCGGGCCGAATCGGTCG
>JBJKRD010000381.1:0-9307 GCA_046704925.1 Opitutaceae bacterium
TCGCGGAACTGATCAACGCGGACTACCCGCAACTGGCGGCGGCCGATCGCAAACGGCTCACGGAGGCGGTCATGACCATCCTCGAGGATGAGGGGTTTTTCGAGCCCGACCGGGCCGCGGCCGGCGACGACGTCGACCTGGAGTGAGCTGCTTCTCCTCTTTTTCCCACCGATGATCAACTACCTGGCTCCCGACCTCACCCAACATCCGCCGCGCAGTCCCCGGACGCGCCTCGGCGGCTACGTGCATCTCCCGCGGCTCCTCGACAAAGCCCGCGCCTTTGCCGCCGACCGGACGGGCGAATACGTGTACCCATGCCCGCTCGACAAGCGGTTCTTCAGTTTCACGGGCATCGACCCCGACGCGTTTCTGGCGGCGGTCAAAACCGGCCTGGGCGACGCGGCGATGCTTGCCTGGGTGACAGCCCAAACCCGGCCGGCCCGCGCGCCCTGGGAAATCGAAGCTTGGTCACGCTGGGTGGAGGCGTTGGGTCCCGGCGATGCCAAACGACACGCCGGCTTTGCCGAGGACATCGCGGAATTGTCCCCGGATCGGGACGACATCCGCACCAACTTCGACCGTCTCGAGCTCGACGACTACATCAGCTTCGGCGGCCGGGCCTGAACCATCGCCCGCAGCCGCCCGCCCCTTCCCGACCTTCACGCCGGCTCCTCATCCCCGGCGTCTCCGCTCGGCGTCTGCTTCCCGGGTGGCGGCGGGTTGCCGGCGTTCAGGCGCAGCAGCTCGCGCCAAGCCATGGCGTAATCCGGCTGGTCGGTCATGCCGGTGCCCAGGCAATTGCGCAGATCCCGCCTCGCCTCGGCCACGTCGCCGCGGCCGAGCGCGAGCTCCGCGAGCACGAAGTACAGCTCACACTCTTCGTCCGAATAATGCAATCCGCCCTGCGGTTCGAGGCGATCGAACAAGGACCGCTGGTCGATCTGCCCCGCCAGGTAACGCAGCAGATTCACACCCCAGGAGTCGCCCTGCTCAAGGTTTCCCGGTATCCTGGCGTCGTCGGGCCGTCCTTCCCGCACCCGTGCCAGATGCTCCATGATCCGGGCCTCGACCAGGTCCGGATCAAGCCGCGCCGCCATCCGATATGCCGCCCCCGCCTCGGCGAACCGCCCCTGCTTGAAAAGATGGTCGCCCCACGCCTGTGTCTCGACCGCGTTGGGCGGGGCCCGCTTCCGGGCGGCGGCGAATACGGCATCGGCGGCCGCGTAGTCGCCGGCGTCGCTCAAGGTGACCGCCAGACGGTAGCGCACCTCCCTCCGCCCGGGATCAAGGCGAAGCGCCTCGCGCAGGTCGGCCACCGCGTCCTTCCGCTGCAACAACCGCGCCCGCGCCACTCCCCGATCCAGGTAGGCCTCCGCCAGGTCCGTCCCGTGCAGGAATCCGGACTCGATCCAGTACGACGTCTCGGCGATCTGGACGTACTGCCGCTGCTCAAGTTGCGGATGGACGAACGAACCCTCCAAGCTCGGGGGCGGGGCCTCCGCGCCCACCCCCATCCCGATCCACTCGCGGTCCTCGGCGAACGCATCCGCGCAAACCCGGCCCGCGGCGGGCTCACCCACCAGGCGCCGCAGGCTGACCTTGACGAAACGCTCGTCCAGCGGCGGCAGGCCGGTGTCCCGGCTGACGAGGAGACTGCGGGCGACCAGCGCCAGCTCGTCCAGGCCGCCGGCCTGAGCCGCCTTGGAGAATTGGAGCAGCAGCTGGTCATCCCCGATCGCCGTGCCGTCGTCGATTTGCACCCAGCGGCCGCGGGCTTCCGCCAAATCGGCCGGCGCCGGGCCGGTGATCCGCGGGTCCAGGATGGCCAGCGGGTCCGCCCGCCGCAGGGCCGCGAGCGTCCGGGCGAGCTCCGCTGCCGCCGGCGCCCCCGGCGCCTCGCGGCTCAAGCCCCATTCCGCCTCGGCCAGGTACGCCAGCGCCCCGGGATCCTGCGGCCAGACCGCCAGCAGCGCCCGCGCCCGATCCGCAAGCCCGCTGAATTGACCGCTCCGCCGCAAGGCATCGAGGGTCCGCCCGTCGCCCTCGCCGCTCCGCACCAGCAGCTGGGCGTACGAGTTCAGCCGCACCAGCTCCTTGCGATATTCCAGGTCCATCCGGCCGAAGTTGATGGCGAGGGTTGCCACCGCATCCGCCCGCGCCGCTTCGCCGGCCGCGAGCAGCAGCCCGACGTGCAAAAGCGACGCCAGGGGATCTCCCGGGGCGATTTCGTAATAGGCTTTCCAGAAGTCCGGCTGCTGGTCCATCAGCGCCCGGATCTCGGCCGCCCGGGCCGTGGCATCGGCCGGGGGCCGGGCGGCGACCGCGCGAAGCCGCTGCGTCAGCACCGTCAGTCCCGGGAAACCGGCGTTGGGCTCCACTTCCAGCACCGGCATGAGCTCCATCACCTCATTCCAGCCCACCTGGCGCACCAGGCTGAGCACGGCGCCGACTTCCTGCGGCGTGAGCGGTTTCCCCGCCCCCTTCACCGCACCCCGGTGGGCCAGCGTGGTGCAGCCGGCGCCGAAAAGCACGGCCCCGAGGGCCGCAAGGCCGGCGATCTTTCGGTGGCGTGGCGGGAAAGTCATGGCCGGTGGCGTGGAGGTAACCCGCGCACCGGGCGGGTGCAAGCCCGGCGCAGCTGCGGGGTCGCCACGGCCGGCCCGGAGGCGGGGTCCGCCGGCCGGCCCACTTGACCCCCGGCGCCCGGCGGTATTGCCTGCATCCTCATGTCCGCCACCGCCGATCCCGGGCCCGATCCCGGCGCCTCGCTGTGCGTGCAGCTCGCATTCGATCCGGGCAGCCAGCTTGCCGTCCGGCAGGCGGGCCACCGCCTCGGTCTGGCGTTCGTCGGCCCGACGCCCGAGCTGGCCGAACAGCGGCTGGCCGTTCATTTCCCCCGGCATACGGAGCCCGCGGAATATTTCGCGGTGGCCGTGGCGGGCGTGCGTTACCGGGTCTGGCTCTGTCAGGTCGAGGGCCCCCCCGCGGACGACGAGGTACGGTTCCACTCGCTCGAGGCGCTGGCCGCGCAGCAGCGGAACCTGGCGCCGTCGCTGGCGGCCGTGCTGGACCGTCTCGAACCGCACCTGGTCGATCTTCCCTACCTTCATCTGGGGGAGAACGAGTACATCTACCGTTTTCGGGTCGAGAAGGAAAGGAACCGCGGCATCTACGGCCAGGACACGCCCGCCCAGGCCCTCTACCAAAGCCGGCTGTGCGAGGCGATCAAGGCGATCAACCGCACGCACGAGCGCTCGGCAGTACAGCCCGCGATCCTTGATTTCGGGGCGGTGCAGTACGTCATCCCCAGCCACTTTGGGTTCTGCCTCGGCGTCAAAAACGCCATCGAGCGCGCCTATGAGACGCTCGCCGAGAATCCCGGACGCCGGGTGTTCATGCTGAGCGAGCTGATCCACAATCCCTTCGTCAACGACGACCTCCTCCGGCGCGGTCTGCGGTTCCTCCAGACCGACAAGGGGCGCCCGTTTGCCGTGAGCGGAAAATTGGCGGACGAAGACCCCGCCGCCCCCCGGCTGTGGGACACGCTCACGGCCGACGACATTGTGATCATCCCCGCCTTTGGCGCGACCGACGAGGACAAGCGGCGCCTGATCCGCAAAGGGATTCGCGTCGCCCCCTACGATGCCACCTGCATGCTGGTGGAGAAGGTCTGGAAGGCCGCCCGGTCGTTCGGCCGGGACGGCTACACGGTCATCATCCATGGCAAATCCGAACACGAGGAGACCAAGGCCACCTTCTCCAACTCCCGCCGGTTCGCGCCGTCGCTGATCATCCGCAGTCTGGAGGAAGCCCGAGTCATCGGCGAATTCATCCTCGCTCCCGACCCGGAGCGGCGCGCCGCCTTTACAGAGCGCTTCGGCCCCGTGGCCACCCCGGGTTTCAATCCCGACCGCGACCTCGAACGCATTGCCGTGGTCAACCAGACCACGCTGCTCACGAACGAAACCATCGAAATCATCGACTATTTTCGGGACACCTACGTCCGGCGCCACGGGCCGGCGGGCGACGAGCGCGTGGGCGGCGGCGGCAAGAAGGACACGCTGTGCTATGCCACCCAGGTCAACCAGGACGCGCTGAGCCGGGCGCTGGCCCAGCCGCTTGACGCTGCGTTCGTCATCGGCGGGCAGAACAGCTCGAACACCTACCAGTTGTTCCGCCTGTGCGAGCAACGCCTCGGCGCGCGCGCCTTTTTCATCCAGTCGGAGGCGAACATCCAGGGCCGCGGCGAGGTTCTCCACTACGTGTTTCCGAGCCGCGGCCGCGGCCAGGGCGGCCGCATGGAACGCCGGGCGCTTCCAGCCGGCTCGGACCCGCTGCGCGTGTTGCTCACCGGCGGCGCCTCCTGCCCGGACGGCCTGATTCAACAGGTGGTGGCGCGCATCAATTCGTTTTTCCCGCCGGACCGCATCCGCCCGGTCGAACAGGTGCTGGCCGACCTGCAGACGGCCGGCGAAACGCCGGCGTGAGGCCGACGCGATCCGGGCGGCTTGCGAACCGGATCAATCGGCGAGCAGCGGCACGAAGCGCACCGACCACAACTGCTGCCAGGTGATCCGGCCGTCGTCCCGGCGTTCGAGCAGCGTCAGCACCTGGTCCCCGGCCGGCTGGCCCAGCGGCAGGACGAGGCGCCCGCCGGCCTTGAGCTGCGCCAGCAACGCCGGCGGCACGTCGCTCGCGGCCGCCGTCACCATGATCGCGTCAAACGGCGCCGCCTCCGGCCAACCCTTCGTGCCGTCGCCCGTTCGTCCCTGGATGTTGCGGTAGCCCAGCCGCTCCAGCCGCGCCGCGGCACTCTGCGCCAGGGTGGCGATCCGTTCCACCGTGTACACCTCGCGCACGAGCTGGGCGAGCACCGCCGTCTGGTAGCCCGAGCCGGTGCCGATCTCCAAGACCCGGGCGTCGGCCGCCAGGCGGAGTTTTTCGGTCATATAGGCGACCACCGCCGGCTGCGAGATCGTCTGGCCGCACGCTATCGGCAGGGCCCGGTCGTCATACGCGGCACCCGCCAGCGACGCGGGGACGAACTCCTCCCTCGGCACGGCCCCCATCGCGCGCAGCACCGCGGGATCGGAGATTTCCTCCAGCCGCAGGCGGCGTTTCATGCGGAGACGCTAGCGCCCCGCCCCGCCCCTGTCGACGGCGAACCAGCCCGCCTAGAAGCGGAGCGTGAAGCCGCTTTGGATGCCGTAGGTCGACCCCAGGTCGATCACCGCGGTGCGTCCGTCGAGCGTCTGATTGACGCTCCCGCTCTTCTGAAAGCTCGCACCCAGGTAAAGGCCCGTGCGTTCCGTCAGCCAGTACTCGGCATCGGCGTCGGCATAATAGGCCGGCAGCATCTTGTTGTGGGTGTCGACGTTCGCGGTCTGCAACGGCGTCATGACATCCGTGAGGTCGACCGACTCCTGCGCGATGTACTCGGTGCCGACGTAGGCCAGCGCCGCCCCCACGCCGAGGCTGAGCTTGAGACGTTCAGTCAACGGGAACCGGAACATCGGTCCCAGGCGGAAGGTGTAGTAGGCGCCCTTGATCTGCCAATAGCCCTGCACATTCGTCGTGCTGGTGGTGGTCGTGCGGGTGGGCTGATTGCCCAGTATCGTGCTCGTGTCCACCGGATTTGTTTTGGGCGTGCCGTCGGAATTCAGCACCGGGTTGCCGTTGGCGTCGTAGACGTACTGATTGCTGACCGACGGCGCCGAGTACGGTGCGGCCGGCACCGACTGGCCGTACAACGGGTAGACGTCCGTCACCGTCGTCAGGGTCGCCGGCACGCTGCTGGAGATCTTGGCCTGGATCGAATTGAAGCTGAAACCGCCGACCAGCGAGACCTCCACCTTGCCGCCGAGCTTGCCCAGCACCTTGCCGATTTGCAGTTCCCAGCCCGAACTGTTGCTGCGTTTTGCACTCAGCCCGGCGCCGAGGGTGTCGGCACTGTAGGCGTGGAACGCGATGTCGCCGGCCGACGTCACCTGGGAGTCAAAATTGTACGTCCAATAGTTCGTCAGCCCGTCACTGACCGGGTTGCCGTTGGCGTCCTTGCGGCTGTCCACCAACACCGACCCGTCGTTGTAAACGCGGTTTTCCGCGCCGGTCGGATCGCCGATCGAAATCGTGCCGGGCATCGGCACGCTGCCGAGCTGGCCGAAGGAAACCCTCGGTCCGCCGATGTACCGGAGGCCGAATTGCAGCGTGTTCCCGGTGGGCACCAGCGGGAAATAGTCCATCTCGTCTTCGTCGTCCGATTGGGCGTGCAGAATTCCGCCAACGACGGCCAGACCGGCGACAACGACCAGGGCGATTCTCATGGGCGGGCTCAAGGCAAGCATTGGTGGCAAGGTGGGGGCGAGCAAAAAATCGTCCGCGCGGCGCACGACGACGACCTTCTCCGACCCCGGTCGGCCGGGGTGGTTCCGCGGGCCTATTCGTTGAACTCGTCGAACTTCCGCGGCGCGCCCTCCGCCTTGACCGGCGCCCCGCCCCCGGCGGAGGCCAGACGGGCCTGCGCCGTGCGCAGGTCCTCCTCCCGCTGCTCCAGCTCCGTCTCGTGCTCCTGCTGGGCCTGCATCTTCTCAAACAGGCGGGCTTCGTTCTCCTCGACAAACGCCTCGCGCTCCTTGATCTCCGCCCGTTGGGTCTTCAGCGACTCCTGCTGGCGCTCCAGCTCGGCCTTCAACTGCTCGAGCGCCGCGCGCTCCTCGGCCGAGGCGGCGGAGCTCCGGGCGCCCTTGCTGGCGGCCTCGATCACCTTTTCGCGCGCCTGCAGCAAGGCCTCCATCTCCGCCAGTTCGCGCTCGCGATCCGCCAGCTTGGCGACCAGGTCGCTCATGCCGTGCTCGCGCTCCTCCAGCTTGGCCTCCAGATGCCGCAGCGCCTTCTGCAGCTCGCCCACCTGCTCGGAGGACAGCGTCCGCTGCTCGCCCCAGGGCGCGCGCGTCGCCGCCATGATGGCGTTGATCGACTTCCGGACCGCGGCCGATTCCTCGGACGGCGGCATCTCCAAACGCCGCCGCAGGGACAGCATTCGCTCCGCAGGCGGGCGCGGGGGAAACTTGATGGGACCGGGCGGAGGCGGCTGCGGTCGGGGCGCGGAAGGCGAATCAGTCATTTCTTGAACAGGCGGGAAAGGAGGCCGGACAAGCCACCCTTCTTCGCTGGCGCCCCGGATCCTAGGGGTTTCGCCGCGGTACGCAATACCGGTTCAAGCAATTTCGCCGCCACCGTCTCCCGGAGCGGGTCGCCCAGAACGGCCAGAAAGTGTTCCAAGGCTCCGGCTTCCCCGAACCCGGCCTTCAGCGCGTCCAATTCCTCCTTGAATAGGCCGAAAAGATCGTCCGCCTGTTCGCGCAGGTCGTTCTCCGCCTGTTTGAGCTCTTCGCGGCTCAAACGCGTCATTTGTTCTTCCTGCTGGGCCGAGAGCCGCCCGCCAAACCGCTTGTACAGGGCGATGGCCTCGCCCGGGGCCAGCGCGCCGACCAGCTGCCCGAGGGCCTCAGCGAGATGGAGACCCTTGGCGCCCCGGCGAAACGGCAGGATCGTCGCCAGCGACTCCTCGTCGATGTGCGCGAGCGCATTGAGCAGGCGGCGAAAATCGCCGCCGACGATGACCTGCGGCGGCATACTCTGCGCAAACGCCGCGAATTCACCGAGCGTGGTGATCTTCTCCAAACGGCAGAATTCCTTCGTATCCGCCGAGACCATGGTGTAGGCGATCGGAAATTCAGTGGAGATCTCGAGCTTGGCGAGATTCCGCATCAGCGGATTCTCCTTTTCCGCCGACCCCCCGCCGTGCTCCACCATTTCCCCGAACGGATTGTCGAACGCCAGCGTCTCGCGCAGGATGGAGATCAGGTGTTCGATCCGTTCCGGATGACCGCTCAGGCCCGGCATCAACTGGAGCTCCTCAAAGGTCAAATCCACGTACTTCGCCGGCGTCTCCTCCTTGCCCTTGAGGGGCCAGTCGGGCGCGTCGAGGTTCTGCGCCAGGCTGCTGAGCGACGTATCCACCATGATCGAGGTGTGAAAGCCCATCCGAACCTGATCCCACTCCGCGGCGGTATTCTTCTGTGGAGGCGTGCTGCTCATAAGCGACAAGGTCGGTGGCGGCTCAGGCAAGGACCTCTCCGTGCTTGACCAATTCCTGGGCCAGCCGCCGGTAGTCGTTCAACACGTTGTCCGTCTCTTCGCGGTCTTGATGTCCCACCAGGATGACCGGCAGGCCGAGGGCCACCGCGCGGCGCACCACCGTCGCGTCGCGCACTTGCGCGTCGAACAGCTTGGCGGAAACGGCCACCCGTCGCTGGGTGCGAAATTGATTCAAGCGGAGCTGCATGCGCATCTTGGGCACCTCGATGTCCACGCCCGCCTTGATCGAATTGAACATGATGCCCTGGACGGCCGCCGGCGTCCCCATCTGGGCGACGCGGAAGCTCGCCGACAGTTGGTGAAACTTGTAGAGTTTTTCGACGAGAAGGGTGAAGCCGATGAGGCTGAGGGCGTCCGGATTGGCGGGGACGTAGACTTCGTTGGCGGAAAAGGCCCCGCATTGGCAGGCCCGCAGCAGATTCGGCGGGCAGTCGAAGAGCACGTAATCGTAGTCGCCTTCCAGCTCGCGCAACTGCTCGTTGAACTTCAGGTAGGACGGCAGGCGCGGATTCTCCACAAACTCGGCCTCCAGGTCGACGAGGTTGAAGGTCGTGGGGACGAGGTCGAGGCCCGGCAGCAGCTTTTCGCCGTTCTTCCCCTCGATCACGTCCTTAACGAGAATATCCTTCAGGCGGGCCTTGCCGGGTTCAAAGATCGAAAACAAGGCCCCTTCGTCGTTGTTGTTGATCTTGTTCCACCGCTCCAAGCGCAGGAGCCAGATGCTCGCGTTGGATTGGGTATCCAGGTCGAACAGCACCACCCTCTTGCCCATCTTGGCCAGGCACGCCGCCACGTTGACGACGAGCGACGTCTTGCCCACGCCGCCTTTGTAGTTGATGAAAGCTATCTTTCTAGCCATCGCGAAGATGTGTTAACACTCGCCTGAACAATCGCTTGAACATGGCAACTTGAAGGCTTCGAGCGAGTAAAAAAAGGTCTGGTTTGGTTTTGACCGATTTTTCGCCCGTGACCGCGGAATATGCCTTACGGAACGGCGGAAAACTGCAAGTCCCCTTCGGTCCTTGTTCTCGGCTAATCAGCCGCGGTCATTGGCCATCGGACCCGGCGGCGCGCGCCGCCCCGGCACCCCTGGGGCCGGCGCTTTTAACAACTTGTGTCTATCTAATGACGAAACGACGACGCGAAC
>JBJKRD010000382.1:0-12654 GCA_046704925.1 Opitutaceae bacterium
CGGCATTGAGCTTGAGCACGGTGGCACGGGTGGCGAGGGCGCGAACGAGACCCAGATCGTCGTACGGCGGCCGGAGATTGACATCGAAGACGCGCAGGGCGTCGGGCGGCAAGACCGCCAGTAGGCGGTCGAGGGATGCGCGATTGTACGTCGAACGCTGGGCGAGCGAGCCGAACACCAGGGCCCGTGCAGCCACCGCGGCGCGAACCACGTCCTCGGTCACGGCGATCTGATCCCACGCGACGCTGGAGGCGATTTCATAGCTGGCGTCGCCCGCGGCTCCGAGGGCGGCGCGGACATAGCCGGTGGACAGGCCGGTGTGCCGGGTGACGCCCTCCGGCGGCAGGCCCCAGAATTGCAGGCGGCGCAGCAGTTCGTCACCGAGCACATCGCGACCGACGGCCGAGACCACCAGCACCCGCGGGCCGAGGCGGTGCAGGTGATAGGCCACGTTGAACGGCGCCCCGCCGGGATGCAGTCCGTCCTCGAGAAAATCCCAGAGGATCTCTCCGAAACAGATGACCTCGGCGGGCCCGTCAGTCATGACTCAGACGCTCGGGATCGGCCTCGACCTCCTGGCAGGCCTTGATGAACGAGGCGGCCGACCACGCCTGGTAGGCCTTGCCCATGGGCCGGCCGGTCATGCCGTGGGCCCACTCGTTGAACTCCCATTCGTGATCGCGGCCCAATTGGTTGAGCCGTCCGAGGCGCACCAGCTCGCGGCAGGCGACGTCGTGGAAACCGAGCCGGTGAATGAACCGCACCCACAAGCCGCCGATGAAGGGCCAGATGCCGCCATTGTGGTAGTGGTGGGGCAGGTTGAGGAGGTTGACGGTGTAGTAGGTGCGCCAGTCCGGATCGCCGGCCTGCACCACGGGATACAGGTTGGTCACGGGCCAGGGATCGTTGACGCCCACGCCCCACATGAAGCGAAAGGCGATGCGGGCCCGCTCCACGTCCAGAAGGTTGACGAGGTAGGCGAGCAGGTTGCCGTACACGTCGCAGCGCCAGCTGAAGGAGAACGGGGTGATCTCGGCGAGCAGGTATTGCGAGTTGCCGAGGCCGAACTGCCGCTCCGAAAACCGGTTGACCTGTTCCGCGGGGGCGGACGCCTGGCGTGTGGTCGGCCAGAACGTGTCGAGCACCCGGCTGCGAATTTGCTGCGACCACCGGAGGTAGTCGGCGGCGCGTTCGTACTCTCCCTGGAATTCGAGGAGGCGCCCGAAGCAGACGTTGACCCGGAACCACAGCACCTCGTCGTAGAGCACATTGTAGCTGCGACCGAAGAGGTCGGTCCAATCGCCGGCCTCGGGAATCTCGAGCAAACCGTCGTTGTTGCTGTCGTGGGCGCTGAGCCAGTTCATCACCGTCTGCAGGCGGGAGCTCTGTTCGCGCAGGAAGTCCAGGTCGTCGGTCCGGGTGATGTAGTTGTAGAAGGCGATGAGCACCCACAGGCCGCTGTCGATGGAGCAGATGTTGCCGACGCCGCCGTAGTCGGCCGTGCCGTCTTCCAGGCGCACGTTGGCCGGAATCTGGCCGGCCGGTGAGGTCGCCTGCAGCAGGGTCTCAAGGGTGCGGCGCTGTGCGGCGTGCACGTCCGCGTCGTCGAGGTCGAGCGTGTGGATGATCGTGATCGAGCCGTCGCGGGCCCAGACCGACCGGTAGTTGATGTCGGTGCCGGTGACCTGGTTGTCGGTCAGGGAGCAGGCGGAAAAGCCGAGGGGGGTGATGTTTTTCTTCAGCGCCACGATCGCCTGCTCGTAGGCGGTGTGCAGGAAGCGGCGCTCATCCTCGCTCAGCGAGCCCAGCCGCGTCCCGGTGAACAGCAGGCGGAAGCCGGCCGACATCTGCTCCGCCGGGATGCGCGTGCCCACGGCGGAGGGGAGCTGGGAGATCACCCCGTAGTGCAGCAGGCCGTCGAGCACGCCGTCGGCCAGGACGGCGCGGGCCGTGTAGACGGGGATCTCGACGGTGGCCTCGAACAGCTCGGGCTGGGCGTTCTCCACGATGATCCCGCGCACGCCCGGGAGGCGGAACATGATGCTGTCGTTGCCGGTGTCGCCGGCCACGAGGGTCTCGTCGAGCCCGATGCGCAGCTTGGTGCAGAGCCACTGGAGGGCGCCGGCCTTCGTGGCGCGCGGCGGCAGGATGTCGAGATCCCGCTGGCTGGAGTAGACGAGGGTGGCGCCGACCCCCGCGGCGGCCAGGCGCTGCCGCAGTTCGCCGAGCTGCTCGGGCGTCGCCCGCTCGAGGAACCAGCTCGACTTGTACTTGTGCTGGAATTCGTCGGGCTGGCGGCGCACCCCGGGATAAGCCCCGACCGCCGCCTCGATCCGCGGCAGGTCCCAGTCCTCGCTGAGGAACTGGTAGAAATCCTCCAAAAACCGCTCGGTCCGGGCGTCGTAGATCTGGGTGCCGACGCCGCCGAGGTAGTAGTCCGGCGCCGGCAGCGTGTCCTCGCGGACGAAGTGGCGCATGTCGTCGACCAGCCGGCCGCTGTTGTACACGAGCAGGGGTCGGCGGCGCGGCGGCAGCTTCTCCCACGTGTGCTTGAAGCGCTGCGTGGCCTCAGGGTTGCCGAGGAGGGTGCCGTCGAGATCGCTGCTGAACAGACGGATCGTTTTGGGCGCGGGCATGAGGATAAGGCGGGGCCGGGTTTCAGTCGCCGTCGTTCCACGGCTCGTCCCACTCGGTGTCGGAGAGAGACGCGCCCGACGGCCGGCCCTCGACCAGGCCGATCAATTGCTGGGCGATGCCGGTCCAGGTGAAGAGGCTCCGCGCCTTGTGCGCCCCCATGCGCGCCAGCCGGGTGGACAGCCGCGGGTGGCGCAGCGGCTTGAGGATCATGATGCCGAGGTCCTCGCGATCGAACGGATCGCCGTAGAGGGCGTGCCGGCCGAACGCCACCGCCCGGAACAGGCCGCCGTGGACGGTGATCACCGTGGGCGTGCCGCAGGCCATCGCCTCGATGGCGGTCATGCCGAACGGCTCGTAGCGGCTGCTGAGCACGAAAACGTCCGCCGCCCGGTAGTAGTCGGCCAGCCGCTGGTCCGGAACGTATCCGGAAAACCGGACGCGGGCGCCGATACCGAGGCGCCGGGCGAGCCGCTTCAGCTCCGCCAGCAGGGCCCGTTCGCCGGCATCCAGCCGGGAGTCGCCCACCGCGAGATGCAGCACCGCCCCGGGGACCCCCTGGGCGACGACCACGAAGGCGCGGATCAGCAGGTCGTAGCCCTTGTTGCGGGCGAGGCGGCCGAGCGCCAGCACGACCTTGCCCTCGAACCGCAGCCGCCGGCGGATCATCTGCCGGGTCGCCTCGCTGACGGGGTAGAACCGGTTGTCATCGTAGCCGGGCGGAATCATGTGCACCTTCTCCTCGGCCGCCTGGTAATCCTCCACCAGCATGTCGAACTGCGGCGGGGTCGTGGCAACCAGCAGCGAGCATGCGTTGTAGATCACCGTCTCGTGCTGGATGCGCTCGGCGAAATTGTAGCGCTTCTCGAACAGGTTCGCCTGGTCGGGATAGTCGGTCTCCATCTGCCGTTTCTTCCACAGGCCCAGCGAATGGGGCGTGTGCACGTGGGGGACGCCCAGCGCCTCGGACAGGCGCTGGCCGGCGACGCCGGCATCCCAGTAATGGCTGTTGATGAAGTGGTACGCGAGGCGATGCTTTTTGATGAAACGCAGGGCGTGCTCGCACCACTCCATCAGGTGCAGGTGCAGGTATTCCTTGGCGATGAAATCCGGGCCGCCGCAGGGAACGCGAATGACGCGGACGTGCGGATTGACCCGGTCGATCTCGGGCTGGTCCTCGAATTGCCGCGTCCAGATGTCGACGTCGAAGCCGAGTTGCGCGAGTTTCTTGGAGAGTTCCAGGACGTAGACCACCTGGCCGCCGGTGTCGGCGGCGCCGAGCGGGGGGATCGCGGCCACGTACCCGTGCGTGGAGACCATGGCGATGCGTGGTCGCGGTCGTTCTAGCGTTTGCGGAGCCATGAACTAACCTTCGGCAGAGACGCAACTTCGTTCAAGTCCTAATCGCGAAATTCCGGGAGCACGCGGCAGGCGGTGAATCCGCACCGCCGGTGCGCCGGCCCATCAGGAATCTTGAAAACCGCCGTCCCCGGGTGCACAAAAGCCGCGCATGGCTCCCGGATGCCGGACCATCCTGGTCGTGGAAGATGAGCCGCCGATCGCGGAGGCGATCGTCTACGCGCTGGAGACGGAGGGATTCGCGCCATTCTGGCAGACCACCGGGGCCGGCGCGCTGGCCGCGCTGGCGGAGCGGGAGATCGCGCTGGTCGTGCTCGACGTCGGTCTGCCGGACGGCAACGGCTTCGACTGGTGCCGGGAGATCCGCCGGCGCCACGACGTGCCGGTGGTGTTTCTCACGGCCCGCGCGGACGAGGTCGACCGGATCGTCGGCCTGGAAATCGGCGGCGACGACTATCTGACCAAGCCCTTCAGCCCGCGCGAACTCACGGCCCGGGTGCGGGCAGTGCTGCGGCGGAGCCAGGGCGCCGGCCGGCCGCCGGCCGCCACGGTCTGGCAGCACGACGAGGCGCGCCGCCGGATCAGCTACCGGGGGCGGGCGCTGGAGCTGACGCGGCACGAATACCATTTGCTGCGCACGCTGGTGGGGCAGCCCGGCCGGGTTTTCAGCCGGGAGCAACTGATGACGGCGGCGTGGGAGGATCCCGGCGCCGCGCTGGACCGCACCGTGGACGCGCACATCAAGTCGCTCCGGGCCAAGCTGCGGACTGCCGCGCCGGAGGCGGACCCGATCGTGACCCACCGCGGCCTCGGCTATTCGCTGCGCGAGGAAACATGAGCCTCCGCCTGCGGCTTCTCGTCCTGCTGTTGGCGGTGTATGGCGTGGGCGGCTATTTTCTCACGCGGTGGGCGCTCGACCAGGTGCGGCCGCGGTACCTCGAATCGATGGAGGAATCGCTGGTCGACGTGTCGGAGTTGCTGGCGGCGGAGCTCGAACGGCCGTCCGCGGCGGCGGTCCCCGACGTGACGACGTTGCGGCAGACGTTCGCCGCGGCGCAACGGCGTCGGTTTGAAGCGCGCATCTTTTCGCTGCGCAAGACCGCCATCGACCTGCGCGTGTACGTGACGGACCGAAGCGGCCGGGTGCTGTTCGATTCGACCGGGCGCGACGAGGGACGCGACTATTCCCGGTGGAATGACGTCGATCGCACCTTGCACGGCGCCTACGGCGCCCGCTCCACCCGGGATGTCGCGGGCGACGACCGCACCCAGGTGCTCTATGTGGCCGCCCCCGTGCGGCGGGACGGCGAAATCGTCGGGGTCGTTTCCGTGGGCAAGCCCACCCGCAGCGTCGGCGCCCTGGTCGCGGCGGCGAAGCGCCGCATCCTCGCCGGGGCGGTGGTGGGCGGGGTGGTCCTGCTGCTGGCGCTGCTGCTGGTGGCCTCGTGGGTGATCACACCGCTGGAGCGGTTGACGGCCTATGCGCGGGCGATTCGCGACCGGCGGCCCGCGGCGGCCCCGCGGCTGCCGGGACGGACGTTGCACGAGTTGGGCGTCGCCTTCGAGGAGATGCGCGAGGCGCTGGAGGGCCGGCGCCACGTCGAGCGGTATACGCAGGCCCTGGCGCACGAGGTGAAGGCGCCGCTGGCGGCGATCCGGGGCGCGGCCGAACTGCTTGAGGAGGATCCGCCCCCGGCCCAGCGCCGGCGGTTTCTGGACAACATCGGGGGCGAGACGGCCCGCATCCAGCAGATCGTCGAACGATTGCTGGAACTTTCATCGCTGGAGGCACGCCGGGCCCTGCGGCGCCGTGAACGCCTGGAGGCCGGCGGGCTGGCCGCCGAGGCCGTGACGGCGCTGCAACCGGCGTTCGTTGCGCGGCAGGTGGCGCTGACGATGGAGCCGGGGACCGGCGCCGCGGTCGAGGGCGAGCGCGTGTTGCTGCGCGAAGCGCTCGTCAACCTGCTCCAGAACGCGCTCGATTTCACTCCGGCCGGCGGCCGGGTGGCGCTGCGCGTCGACGTGACGGACCGGCGGGCCGAATTCGTCGTCGAGGATGACGGGCCTGGCGTGCCCGCGTACGCCCTGGAACGCGTGTTCGAGCGGTTCTATTCCCTGCCGCGCCCGGGCTCCGGGCGCAAGAGCACCGGGCTGGGTCTGAGCCTGGTGCGGGAGATCGCCCATTTGCATGGCGGTGAGGCCAGCCTGGCCAACCGGCCGAACGGCGGCGCCCGGGCGGCGTTTTGGGTGCCGGTCGCGTCCTGACGTCCGCCGAAATCGAAGATCCCGGCCGCCCGATTTCTCCGGAATTTCATCGAGGCCGCATCAAGGCTTCACAAAGCCGCGGCAGAGTGGACGCATGAACTCCCTGCCTGTGGCTCCCGTCGTCTGGTTCAAACGCTGGGGCTGGCTTTACCGGCCGGTCTCGTTGGCCGGCGTCGTCCTTTCGCTGGCGGCGCTGGCCTTCTGCGCGAACGTCTTCCTGGCCATCGACCGTCATTCGCCCTCGGCCAGCGACACGCTTTACGGCGTTTATCCGTACTTCGCCGCCACCTTTCTGCTCTGGGTCTGGGTGGCCGGGCACACCGCGGAAAACTGAGGTGCCCGCCATGTCACCTCCCGCTCCTCCCGTGCTCGTCCCGGCCGCCGGCCGCGGCTCCGTGATTTACCTGAAGCTCGCCGGCATCGCGTTCCTGATCCTGTTGCTGCATGTGCCCCTGCTGTTGACGTACGGTGTCCTGAGCCAACGGCGGGATTACCGGCGGCAGGCGACGGATGAGATCGCCGCGGCGTGGGGCCGGTGCCAGACGCTCACCGGACCGGTCTTGGCCGTGCCCTACGCCCGCGCAACCCGGGTGACCCGGGCGAAACTCGTCAACGGCCGGTCGCTGCCGGTCGATGAAACCGAATGGGTGCCGGCCAGGGCTTATTTTCTCCCGGAGACGCTGGCTGTCCAGGGTCAGGTGGAGCCGGAGACCCGCCATCGCGGCCTCTTCGAGGCGGTGGTCTACAGCACGACGCTGCGGCTCACCGGCCGCTTTCGCCCTGATTTTGCCGCCGTCGGGATCGCGGCCGACCGCATCGAGTGGGACAAGGCGCGCGTGCTCTTCGGCGTCGCCGACCTCCAGGGTCTGCGCGCCCTGGGGCCGCTCCGCCTCGGGACCGGACGCGAAGCGGCCTTCGCCCCGGCGGACGCGGGGGAGTTCCTGGCGCTGGCCGCCCCGGTCGAGGGGGTGACCGCCGGCGGCGAACTGCGCTTCACGTTGGACACGACGCTGCAGGGCAGCGACCGGCTCGAGGTCGTGCCCGTCGGCAAGCGTACGACCGTGCTGCTGGCGGCGCGCTGGCCGGATCCGTCGTTTTGCGGCGCCTGCCTGCCGGTGAAGCACGCGACAGCGGGCGGCCGGTTCCGCGCGGAGTGGACCGCCTCGTATCTCAACCGGGGATTTCCCCAAAGCTGGACGAGCGCGGAGGCCAGGGCCGCCGTGGTGACCCGGATGGACGGGGCGGCCTTCGGCGTGGCGTTTGCGCGGCCGGTGGATGGCTACCGCCTGGTGGAGCGGGCCGAGAAATACGGCCTGCTGTTCTTCGTGCTGGTGTTCGCGGCCTTCTTCCTCTTCGAAGTGACCGCGGCGCTGCGGATCCACTGGCTCCAGTATGCGTTGGTGGGCGCGGGCCTGTGTCTGTTCTTCCTCGGTTTCCTCGCGTTGTCCGAATTCATGAACACGAGCCTGGCGTACGGGATCGCGGCGGCGGCCTGCACGGCGCTCATTTCGATCTATGCCTGGAGCTTTCTGCGCACCGGACGCCGCACCCTGGTGATCGCCGGCGGACTGGTGGCGACCTACGGTTATCTCTACTTCGTCCTGCAATCGCAGGATTATGCGCTGCTCGCAGGCACGGTCGCATTGTTCGCCGCGCTGGCCCTGGTGATGTACTGCACGCGCCGGGTCAACTGGTACACGCTGGAGCTGGATCCCGCTCCGCCGAGCACGGGCGCGGGACCGCGCTGAATCTCCGGTCGGCCGGCCGGCTACAGCAGGTTGCCCTGATCGCCGGCCTTGGCGGCGAAGCCGACCGCCTGGTAGCCCTTGGGCGTCAACATGCGGCCCTGGGGCGTGCGTTGGAGGTAGCCTTCCATGATCAGGAAGGGTTCGTGCACCTCCTCCAGCGTGTCGGCCTCCTCGCCCACGGCCACCGCGAAGGTGGTCATGCCCACCGGTCCGCCCGCGTAATGCTCGGCCATCACCCGCAGGATGCGTTTGTCCATCTCGTCGAGGCCGCGGGCGTCGATTTCCAGCAGGGCGAGCGCGGCCGCCGCCACGGGCTGGTTGATCCGCCCCTCCGCCTTCTCCTCGGCGTAATCGCGGATGAAATAGATGAGGTTGTTGGCGATGCGCGGCGTGCCCCGCGCCCGGGTGGCGACCTCGCGGGCGCCGGCCTCGTCCACCTCCGTCTGCAGGAGCCGGCAGGACCGGCGCACGATCCCCGCCAGCGTGTCGGCGTCGTAGTAATCGAGCCGCGTCTGCAGCGTGAAACGGGAACGCAGCGGGGCCGTGAGCAGGCCGGCCCGGGTCGTGGCGCCCACCAGCGTGAAGCGCGGCAGGCTCAGCCGCACGCTGCGCGCGTTGGGTCCCTGGTCGATCATGATGTCGAGGCGGAAGTCCTCCATCGCGGAGTAGAGATACTCCTCCACGGTCTTGGGGATGCGGTGGATTTCGTCGATGAACAGGACGTCGCCCTCCTCCAGGTTGGTGAGGAGGCCGGCCAGATCGCCGGCCTTCTCGATCACCGGACCCGAGGTGACCCGCACGTTGCGTCCCATCTCGGCGCCGAGGATGAAGGCGAGCGTCGTTTTGCCCAGGCCCGGCGGGCCGCTGAACAGGATGTGGTTGAGGGCACCGCCGCGTTTGCGCGCCGCCCCCACCATCACCTTCAGCCGTTCCACGGTCTTGGGCTGGCCGGCAAAATCGCCGAACGACAGCGGCCGGAGGGCGGCCTCGGCGGCGCTGACCGGCGTGGCCAGGGCGGACTGCAGGAAACCCACGCCGGTGGCGGGCGCGGGCTTGGGGTGCGGGGGCTTGGGTTGGGTCACGGTGGAGCGGGCTCCTGGGGAGGCGGTCATCCGGCGCTCAGGGCGCGGGCGTCCGCCCTCATTGCCAATCGACCTCGGCGCCGAGGGCGCGCAGGTTTTCCACAAAACGCGGATGGGCCCGCTGGATGATGCCGGCATTGCGGACCACGGAGCGCCCGGGGATGCTGGCCGCCACCATGTAGAGCGCCACGGCGGCCCGGATGACGTAAGGTGCCTCGACCACGGCCGGGCGCAGCGGCCGGTCGCCAAAGACGATCACGCGATGCGGGTCGCACACCACGACATGTGCGCCGAATTTGGCGAGCTCCGGCAGCCAGGTGAAGCCGCCCTCGTAGACCTTGTTCCAGAAATGAATCTCCCCGCGGGCGCGGACGGCGAGGGCGATCATGCACGGCAGGAGATCGACCGGGAAGTACGGCCAGGGCGCGGCTTCGATCTTGGGGAGCAGGTTCGGGGTGAAGGTCGGGGCGACCGCCAGCCGCTGCCCGGGGCGCACGATCGCGGTCGTGCCCTCGTGCGCGAGGTCCACCCCCAGCTTGCCGAATGACCGGGTAATCAGGTCGAAGTGCGCCGGCAGGGACCGCTCCACGCGCACCTCGCCGCCGGTGATCGCGCCGAGCGCGAGAAAGGTCACGATCTCGTGGTAATCGCTGTTGAGCGCGTAGGTGCCGCCATGCAGCCGTTTGACGCCCTCGATGCGCAGCATGCTGGTGCCCATGCCCTCGATCCGGGCGCCCATGGCGTTGAGCACCGCGCACAAGTCCTGGACGTGCGGCTCACTGGCGGCATTGATCAGCACGGAGGTGCCCTCGGCCATCGCGGCCGCCATAATGAAGTTCTCGGTGGCGGTCACCGACATGTAGTCCAGCCAGTGGCGGGTGCCCCGGAAACGACCATCCAGGTGCAGCGACAGCCCGTCTGCTCGGGAAATGGCGGCGCCCAGCGCCTGCAGAATCTCGAGATGGGGGTCGAGCTCGCGGATGCCGAGCGAGCAGCCCTTGACGCCGGTCGGGACGGCGAGCTGGCGCATGCGCCAGAGGAGCGGGGCGAACAGCAGGACCGTGGAGCGCATGCCGACGGGCATGTCGGCGCGCAGGCGATCGGCATCGAATTTGGCGTGGTCGATGCGCATCTCCCCTTTCTCCTTCTCCCAGGTGATCCGCGATCCCTGGGCGACGAAGAACTCGACGAGTTTCTCCAGGTCGGTGATGGCCGGCACATTCAGGAGCCGCACGGGTTCCGCGGCCAGCAGGGTGGCGCACAGGATGGGCAGGGCCGAGTTCTTGTTGGCCGACGGCACGATGGTGCCGGACAGGGGTTTGCCGCCGTTGACGATGAGATCGGCCATGGAGGTGAAGTGAAAATGAGGGGGAAAGCGGGGGAATGAATAAAGGCTTACCTACATCACTTTTGCGCTCACTTTCACCGGCGTGCGCGTCGCCGGCAAGCCGGCTCCTCCAGCGGTCGGAACGACGCAAGAATAACAAAGGCGCCCGGCGAAGACCGGACGCCTTCTATGCGATGCGACGCGCGTGCCTTGGCAAGGCTTAACTGCCGCCCGGAGGGCCGCCCTCCCGGCGGGAATCGCCGCGGTACCCGCCACCACCGCCGCGATGCCGGCGTCGCCGCCGGCCACCGTGATGATGATTGCCGCCTTGACCGCGGGGCTCCCCGGAGAACTGGCCTCCGGGTTGACCCTCGCGCGGACCCGACGATTCGCCGCGGAAATGGCGTCCACGACCGCCGCGATGGCGGCGGCGGCGCTGCGGGCCGTCGCGTCCGGGTTCGCGCTGGTCACGCGCCTCCGCGGCGGGAGATTCCGGCTGGGCCGCGGGCCCGCCGAAGATCTTTTTCACCCAGCCAAACAAACCGCCGGACTTTTTGGCCTCGACGGCGGTATCGGTGGGGTTTTCGTCGCCGCGGCCGCCGTGGAATTCGGCCGGCCGCTCGCTGCGGCGTTCGCGCTCGGGGCGGAAGACCGGCCGCTCGCCGCGGCGGTCATCACGGCGGTCATCGCGGCGGGCTGGTCCGCCGGCGAAGGGCGCTTCGGGCTCGTGGGGTTGATCGCCCTGGGTCCGACCGGCCACGTTGCGAAAGGA
Organism: Opitutaceae bacterium; assembly: GCA_046704925.1. Taxonomy (GTDB): domain Bacteria; phylum Verrucomicrobiota; class Verrucomicrobiia; order Opitutales; family Opitutaceae; genus Fen-1467. The sequence continues at coordinate 11,188 of JBJKRD010000382.1, forward strand.
CTGGCTCTCCCAACTGTGTTCGACGCGTTTCGGAGTCTCCGGAGGCAGGATCTTCAATTCCGGTTTCACCTCCGCTTCGCCCTCCGTGGGTTCCGCCGTCACACGGGCGGCCGTCGGGACTTCGGCGGCGGGGGTTTCGCCGGCCGGGTTGGCCGCAGCCTCGGCCGCTGGAGTCGCCTCGGGGCTGGCGGGCGCCTCGGCGGGGGCCGGCGGAGCGAACGGATTCTTGTACTCGGCCGGCGCGGTCACGATGGAAACCGCGGTGGGCTTGTATTCCGCCTCGGACGGGGTCGCGGCCGGGGCGGGAGGACTGGCCGGGCGTTTGCCACGAGCCAGGCCCGAGCCGCGGTTGTTGCTGAACGTGCTGGTGGGTAGTTCGGGTTTGGTGGGTGCGCTTGGTGTTTGCACGGTCTCGGCGGCCGGGGTCACGGCGCCGGACGATTCTGTATCTGACATGTGTAACTTATGTTTGGCAACGGCGCTCACCGATGGCGGGAGCAGCCAGCATTTGGTTGGTGGTGGCAAGGCATGCGGGACGCGCACAGCGCGCTCTACGCGCCTGCCGTGAACAGTACACCATCGGCCATCGGCCTACCTGCGGCAACTCCAAAACCCGGGACCGCCGGGGGGAATCGGGAATTCCGATGTGTAAGGCGTTAAAATCCAAGAAGGTGGCAAACCGGTGGGGCGGGCTTGCCACGGGGATCATACGCGCGTAGGCCACATGCCATGGACAAGCTCGAAGAGATTTTCCGGCTGCAGGATGAACTCAACCGTCGGATCGGCGTGAACCTTCCTCCCCCCTCCACAGAGGAAAAGACCAAGTGGGTCCTGAACTACACCCGGGCCCTGCAACAGGAGACGGCGGAGTTGATCGACTCGGTACCCTGGAAATGGTGGGCGCGCTACCAGAAATTCGACGAGCAGAACGCGAAGGTCGAGGTCGTCGATCTTTTCCACTTTCTCATTTCGCTCGCGCAGGCGCTGGGCATGAGTGCGGACGATGTCTATCAGTCCTACGTCAAAAAGAACCTCGTCAACCATCAACGGCAGGCAAGCGGCTACGTGAAGAAGGACGAGGACGATTCGAAGCACATTTGAACGTGCGGCGTCAGGGTTGGGCGGGCTTTGGTCGACGTCGCATCCGGTAACGCCGTCGCGGAAGGCTTATGGCGGCGCCGGCCCGAACACCTCGTCCATCACCTCGAGGGCAAAGCGGGCCGATGCCGTGGCCGGGCCGCCCGCCATCTCCATGGCGACCTCGACCGCTTCCAGCACCTCGAGGCGCGTCGCGCCGGCGCGCGCGGCTTGGGTGATGTGCCACTCCATGCACGACTCGCAGTCGATCGCCACCGAAATGCCGGCGGCGATCAGCTCCTTGGCCTTTTTCGTCAGGGCGCCATCGTGGTAGGTCGCCGCCTCCATCCCCAGGTAGGCGTCGTTGACCGACGATCTGGCCGCCAGCAG
>JBJKRD010000383.1:0-3098 GCA_046704925.1 Opitutaceae bacterium
ACCTGACGCCCGACGGGGCGCCCCTGACGCCGGCGCTGGCCGGGGAACTCTCGCACCAGCAACACCTGGTGTTGCTCAGCGGGCATTACGAGGGCATCGACCAGCGCATCCGCGACCGCGTGATCGACCAGGAGGTCAGCATCGGTGACTATGTGCTGACCAACGGCACCCTGGCGGCGGCGGTCCTGATCGACGCGCTGGCGCGCTTCATTCCCGGGGTGCTGGGCGAGGAAAAGTCGTTGACGAGCGAAAGCTTCACCGGCAAGTTGCTCGACTTTCCTCAATACACGAGGCCGGCCGAATTCCGCGGCATGTCCGTGCCGGAAGTGCTCCTTTCGGGGCATCACGGCGAGATCGAGAAATGGCGCCTGGCGCGGCGTATTGAGAAAACGCGCCAGGCCAGACCCGATTTATTGGAGAAGTACCAGCATGCATCCGATCATCAAGGAAATCACCGCCCAGCAGATTAAGCCGGGCCTGCCCGCCTTCAAAGTAGGCGACGGCGTGCGCGTGCACACCAAGGTGCGCGAGGGCGACAAGGAGCGGATCCAGATCTTCTCCGGCATCGTGATCGCCCGCAAGGGCCACGGCATCCACGAGACCTTCACGGTGCGCCGCATCAGCTACGGCGAGGGCGTCGAACGCGTCTTCCCGGTCAATTCGCCCAACATCGAGAAGATCGAGATCGAACGGGAGAGCGAGCCGATGCGGGCGCGGATGTACTACCTGCGCCAGCGGACCGGCAAGGCCGCCATGGCCGTGAAGGCCAAGCGGTACGAGGAGGACACGTCCGCGACGGTGCCGGCCCCCGAGCCGGCGCCGGAGCCGGCGTCGCCCGCCTCCGCCACCTGACCGGGGGAACGGTCCGATGGCGCCGCGCCGGGTGGCGCAGGCGGCTCGCCTGCGCTGGTACGAGAAGGCGGGCATGAACCACGCAGCCGGGGACGGCTGCGCCACTGACGCGGATCGTTCGCGCAGTGAGCTTGATGACGCTTTCCGGAGATCGAAAGGCGCACCGGCGGGTCGGGAAAAACGCGGCGGGCGGCGTACGGACCGCTCGGGCCGGAAGATCCGCGGACACCGACGGTCCGCGCGGATTTGCGTTTCCGTCCGGAATTTGGACTTTCCACTCCGGGCGGATAATCGCTAGACCAACGCGGGGGGCGGCGCGTCGCCGCCGGCCGATCCGAGCCTTTCCGATTCCATCATGAAGCTGAATACCGAGATTCTCGCCCAAGCCTGCGCCCAGGCCCGCGGCCTGGCCATCGATGCGGTCCACAAGGCCGGCATCGGCCACCTCGGCCTGCCGCTCGGCGCCACCGAAATGGGCGCCGTTCTCTTCGGCCACGTGCTGCAGCACAATCCGGAGGTGCCGCGCTGGCTCAACCGCGACCGCTTCGTGCTGTCGGCGGGCCACGGCTCGGCTTTCCTTTACACCTGGCTGCATCTGTGCGGATACGATCTGTCGCTGGCGGACCTCGAGGCGTTCCGCCAGTTGCACTCGCGCACGCCGGGCCATCCGGAGTTCGGCCACACCGCGGGCGTCGAATGCACCACCGGTCCCCTGGGCCAGGGCGTGGGCAACGCGGTCGGCATGGCCATGGCCGGCAAGATGGCGGAGGCGCGGTTCAACACGCCGGAGCACCCCATCTTTGACTACCACGTGGTCTGCCTGGCGGGCGACGGCTGCATGCAGGAGGGCGTCGGCATGGAATCCGTGGCCTTCGCCGGACACCAGGGCCTGGACAACCTCATCCTCATCTACGACTCCAACGACGTGACCCTCGACGCGATGGCGGCGAAGACGCAGAGCGAAAATGCCGCGCTGCGCTTCAAAGCGATCCGGTGGGACGTGCAGACGCTGACGGTCGGGCATGACATGGCGGCGTTCCTCAGGGCCTTCAACCGGGCGAAGCGCGCCAAGTCGGGCAAGCCGCAGCTCATCATCGCCAAGACCATCATCGGCAAAGGCATCCCCGAGGTGCAGGGGACCGCGAAGGCGCACGGCGAGGGCGGCGCCAAGTTTGCGGAGTCCGCGCGCGCCGGGCTCGGCCTCCCGGCCGACCGCCTGTTCTACGTGAGCGACGAGGTGCGCGCCTATTTCGCCGCCCACAAACAGCGGCTCACCCGCGCCTATCGGAAGTGGGCCAAAACCTACGAGGCCTGGCGCGCGGCCAACGCCGAAAAGGCGGCGTTGCTTGACTCGCGGACGGCGGTCCCGAGCGCCGCGGGCCTGCTGGAGAAGATCCCGGTGTTTGCGGCCGACGCGAAGCTGGCGACCCGCGCCGCCGGTCGCGACGTGCTGCAACCGATCGCGGCCGAACTGCCGCTGCTGATCAGCGGCTCGGCGGACCTGCACGGCTCGACGTACAACTACATCAAGGCCGACCAGGATTTCGACCGGACGAACCGCGCCGGGCGCAACATCCGCTACGGCATCCGCGAGCATGCCATGGCGGCGATCAACAACGGCGTCGCGTACGACGGGCTCTTCCGCCCCTCCTGCGCGACGTTCCTGGTGTTCGCCGACTACAGCCGGCCGGCGATGCGGCTGGCGGCGCTGGCGAAGCTGCCCGTCATCTATATCTACACCCATGATTCCGTCGGGGTGGGTGAGGATGGCCCGACCCACCAGCCGGTCGAAACGGTTTCCTCCCTGCGCCTGATCCCGGGCTTTGAGGTGATCCGTCCGGCCGATCCGGAGGAAACCGCCGGCGCCTTTGCCGCCGCGCTGGAGCGCACCGACGGCCCGACGCTGATCGCCCTGACCCGTCAGGCTGTGCCGAACCTCAACGAGATTCCGGCCCACATCCGGCGCGCCGGGGTTCTGAAGGGCGGGTACGTGGCGATGCAGGAAACCGCGCCGCTCACCCACATCCTGCTCGGTACCGGCAGCGAATTGCAGCACGCGCTGGCCGCCGCCCGCATCCTGGGCCCGGGCGTCCGCGTCGTCTCGCTGCCCTCCTTTGAACGGTTCAACCGGCAACCGGCGGAATACCGCGACGCGATCCTGCCGCCGTCCTGCCGCAAGCGGGTGTCGATCGAGGCCGGAGTCACGGCGCTCTGGCGCGAATAAGTCGGCCTCGACGGCCCCACCG
>JBJKRD010000384.1:0-4407 GCA_046704925.1 Opitutaceae bacterium
GAAGCAGGGGGCCGGATCGCCCAACCAGCCCGTGGTCAGGGCCGGCGAACGCGTTGCCGAGGGCCAGGTGCTGGGAAGCCTGCCGGCAAAGGCGCTCGGCGCCCTGATCCACGCGCCGTTCGCCGGAACGGTGGCGGAGGTCACCGGGAGTCACATCGTCATCAACCGACTTTAACCGACGTTTGCCATGAATGAGAAATCCGTGGGCATGATCGAGCTTTCGAGCGTGGCGGCCGGCTTCCAGGTGGCCGACACCATGCTCAAGGCCGGCAACGTCCGCCTCTTCCTGTCCCGTTCCATCTGCTCCGGAAAATACATGGTGCTGATCGGCGGCGACGCGTCGGCGGTGGAGAGCGCGGTGGCGGCGGGCGCGGAGGCCGCCAACGGCTGCATGATCGACAGCTTCGTGATCCCGAACATCCATCCGGACGTGATCACCGCCCTCGGGCGCACGCAGGTGACGCCGCCCGACGGCGCGCTCGGCATCATCGAATCCTTCAACGTGGCCACCCTGTTGCAGGCGGCGGACGCCGCGGCCAAGCGCGCCACGGTGCAGTTGCTGGAGGTGCGCCTGGCCATGGCGCTCGGCGGCAAGGCGTTTGTCACCATGACGGGCGACGTCGCCTCGGTGCAGGCGGCGGTGGCCGCCGGCCGGAAGATCATCGCCGACGCCGGCATGCTGGTGAACGCGGTGGTGATCTCGCGCCCGCTCCCGGACGTCTACCGCGAGATGGTCTAGGCGGCGGACCCGCGGCAGCGGAAGGCCCGGCTTCCCGGCGGGGCAACCGGCGGGTTGGCGTTGACCGCGGTCCGGGGACCGGGCGGAATCGTCGGGTGGCGCGACACCTGCCATGGATTGCCGTCCTCGCCGGGGCGGGGGCCGCCCTGGGCCCGCCGCCGCTGCCGGCCGCCGACGCGGCGCCCCGGTGGTCGGTGCCGGTGCTGCGCGGGGTGACGGTGCCGGGGTTGCCGGCCGTGTCGGGCCATATCCACGTCGACCAGTTCGGCTATCTGCCCGACGAGCGGAAGCTCGCGGTCCTCAGCGATCCGCGGCGGGGATTCAACGCCGGCGACCACTTCGTTCCCGGCCCGGTGCTCGAGGTGCGGCGGGCCGCGGATGGCACGGTCGTCTTCCGCGGCGCCCCCCGCCTGATCGACGGAGGGCGGACCGACGGGGGGTCGGGCGACCGCGGTTGGTGGTTCGATTTCAGCGGCGTGCGGGAGACGGGCCGGTATTACCTGTTCGATCCGAAACTCGGGCTCCGGTCCCACGTTTTTCGCATCGCGCCCGACGTGTATGCGGACGTGCTGGGGGCCGCCCTGCGGGTCTTCTACTACCAGCGGGAGGCCACGGCGCATGTGGCGCCCTGGGCCGAGGCTCCCTGGCAGGATCAACCGGCGTTCCTGCAGGATCGCGAGACCCGCGCGGTCGGAGCCAAGAACGATCCCCGCACGGCCCGCGATCTGAGCGGGGGCTGGATGGACGCGGGCGACACGAACAAGTACCCGCCCTTCCTCAGCGGGGTGATTCATCCGCTCCTCTACGCCTGGAGCGCGAATCCCGCGGTCTTCACCGACGCGTTGGGCATCCCGGAATCGGGCAACGGTCTCCCGGATCTGCTGGACGAGGTGAAATGGGAGCTCGACTGGCTCACCAAAATGCAGGCCGCCGACGGCGGCGTGTACATCAAGATGGGCGAAATCGACTATCGCGACGCCTGGCCGCCGAGCGCCGATCGGCGGCCGCGGTACTACGGGCCCGAATGCTCGGCCTCGACCATCGTCACGGCCGGTGTCTTCGCGCATGCGGCCCGGGTCTACGGCCGGTTCAAACCATGGGCGGCGTTCGCGGCCGAGCTGCGCGCCCGCGCCGAACGGGCATGGGACTGGTACCAAACCCACCCGCGGGGCTACGACTGCGACACCGGCGAGATCAAGGCCGGCAGCGCCAACCTGGACGCCGCGGCGCAGGATCGCGCCGAGGTCGTGGCCGCCTTTCACCTGTGGGCCCTGACCGGGCAGCCGGGGTATCACGAAGCGTTCAAGAAGAAGGTCGGCTCGATGCGGCAATTGGCCGACAAGGTCTGGTCGCCGTACGAGATGGGGGCGGCGGAGATGCTGTTCGAATACCTCGCGCAGCCCGGGGCGGATCGCGCAATCTGCGACCGAATCACGGCGGCGTTTGCCCGCTCGACGCGGTCACCGGAATTCATGCCCCAGCCGGACCGGCCCGGGCTTTACCCGGGACTGATGCCCCGGATCTGCTACCACTGGGGCAGCAACCACGTGGCCGCCGGTTACGGGATCGCGGCGGCGGCGGCCGTGGACCACGACGTCGATCAGGCGCTGCGCAGCCGGCTCCGGCAACGGGCGCTCGATCTGCTGCATTACCTGCACGGGGTCAACCCGCTGGATCTGGTCTACCTTACCAACATGGGCCGGTACGGCGCCGCATCTTCGATCACGCATCTGTATCACACCTGGTTTCAACACGAGCCGCCGCCGGGTTACCTGGTCGGGGGCCCCAACCGCGACTATGACGGGACGCTGGCGTGGATCCGGCGGCAGCCACCGGCCAAGGCCTACGCGGACTTCAACGAGGGTTGGCCGGAGAAATCGTGGGAGCTGGCCGAGCCGGCGATTTATTATCAGGCCGGCTATATCCGGCTGCTGGCCGATTTCGTTTCTCCCCGGACGGTCAAGTGAGGCGCCGCTACAGCGGCCGCAGGTCCTCGGGACGTCCGCAATCGCGCCAGCGGACCCCGTCGACACGATGCACGCGGATCGCTTCCCCGAGCCCGGCCAGGCGCAGGTAACCGTCGGTCAGGGGGAATGCCCCGGGTTCGGTGAATCTGGTCACCAGGGCGGGTGAAACCGCCTGGATGCCGCAGAACCCCAGCGGCACGACGGCGCCGTGCGGCGCCCTCACCAGGACGTCCGGGTGGTCCGCGAGCCGCCGGCCGACCAGCTGGCCGTCCGCGTCGAACAGCAGCGGCCGCGCGGTCGGGCGGGCCATGGCGGCGAGGGTGGCGAGCGCGCCCGAGGATTCGTGGGCGCGGAGCAATGCGGGAAGATCGATGTCGCTCAGGACATCCGTGTTGTGGACGAGGAACGACCGGCCGTCGTCGAAGAACCAGGCGGCCTGCCGGAGGCCGCCGCCGGTGTCGAGCAACTCGGCCTCGGTGGAATAGGCGACGCGGCGCAAACCGAAATTCCCGCGACGCTCGACGTACGGCGGGATCATCTCGCCCCGATGGTGCAGGTTGATGATCACCTCGGTCACGCCGGCCGCGACCAGACGGCGGAGCACCTGTTCGAGCAGCGCGACCCCGCCCACCTCCACCAGCGCCTTCGGGCGGGTGGCGGTGAGAGCGCCCAGGCGGGTGCCGCGGCCGGCGGCGAAAACCAGGGCCTTCATGCGGGCGGCGCGGCCAGGTGGGCGGCGCGATCGCGGTGCTGCAGTTCGACGGCCACGCCGGGACGCTGCCGCAGCCAGGCGGCGAGAGTCTCGGCGCAATACACGCTGCGATGCTGGCCGCCGGTGCAACCGAAGGCGACCGAGAGATGGGTGAACCGCCGGTGTTGATAGGCCGCGAGCACGGGTTCGAGCATCTGGATCACCTGCCCGAGAAACTGGTCCACCCCCTCCGCGCGGCGCAGCCAGGCCACCACCGCGGGATCGCTGCCGGTCAGATGGGCGAAGGCCGCCTCGCGCCCCGGGTTGGGCAGGGCCCGACAGTCGAACACGAAGCCGCCGCCGTGGCCGGAGGCATCGGCGGGGTAGCCGCGCCGGTAGGAAAAGCTCTCCACGCGCACGGTGAGCGGAACGGACGCCTCGGCCAGCGTGCGGAAGCGCGCGGACGCAACGATGCGTTGCAGCGCCCCCCGCAATTCCGGCAACGCCACCGGCAGCTCGCCCTCCGCAAGCCAGCGCTCGAGGTTGCGGATCGCATAGGGTACGCTCTGGAGGAATTGGGGCTTGCGCTCGTAGAAGCCGCGATAGCCGTAGGCGCCCATCGCCTGCAGCAGCCGGATCAGGGAGAAGCCGCGATAATAGGTCTCGAACGGCCCGGGCGCGAGCGGGGCCAGCGCGCCCGCCGCGTCCAGGTAGACGGCCTTGAGGTGGTCGCGAAAGGCGAAGGGCAGGTTGGCTTTGGCGTCGAGCGCCAGCGACGCCAGGTCATAGGGCAGCGCCCCCCGGCGCCCGCCCTGGTAGTCGATGAACCAGGGCCGGCCGTCCCGCACCATGATGTTGCGCGACTGGAAATCGCGGTAGAGGAAGAAATCGCCGGGGGCCTGGAGCAGGAACCGGCACAGGGCCGCGAAGTCATCCTCCAGCCGCTGCTCGTGAAACGGGACTTTCGCGAGCTTGAGGAAGTAATACTTGAAGTAGTTGAGGTCCCAGGT
>JBJKRD010000385.1:0-4667 GCA_046704925.1 Opitutaceae bacterium
TTTCTGGCCCATGGGAGCTTTCGATTTGCCTCACCTTGCTAGCCGCCGGTCGCCGCTGAGGCGAATTTTCCCTCTGAAAACGGCATTACCGACGATTCCGGTCCGTGGACCTAAAACACAAGGGCAGCCATCCGTTTCTCGATCCGAACTTTCGAGGGGTGCGTAACACTTTTTGGATCGAGCTTGGCGACAAGCGATTGCGCGTTTGGGTGTTACTCACTGCAGGCCGCTGGTTCGGATTTGGCCCGCTGTTTTGCCTAAAACGGAGCCGATCCATCGCAGTTCTCGAGCAAAGTGAGTAACACTCGGCGTCTGTCAGTTCGATCCCAGAGTGGGGTAATTTTGGTCCCCGCTTCCGCTCCCCAGAGGGTGGTGGAAGGTCGTGGCAGCACACCGCGTGATTTTTCAGGCGCTGTCTGAAAAATCCTGTGCCGACACTCCAAGGTGCTGCCGATCACGGGCCGCAACGCAATTCCGCAGGCGCTGTCGGCAGCGCGCGAATGCCTCGCTCTCCCGTGCGCGCACGCGCGCGCGCACCATCTCGCGGGTCACCCGAGCGTGGCGGGGTAATCTTTGAATGCGACCGGCATCGGGTGGTCGAGGGCGGCATCGGCGTGGCCGCGGCCGGCCGCGTCATCCGTGGCGTCCGCGTCAGGCGCCGAGCGCCTCGCAGCACTTGCGGAAATGGAAGCCGTAGATCGACAGCGTGACGGCCATGGGAAAGAGCATCGGCCGGCGAAAGCCCGTCCACACCAGCAGGCCCCAGAAGTGGAAACGCTCGCGGCCGAGGACGCCGAGGCGCACGCTCGCGCGGACGAGCGCCTCGACGTTTCGCAACGAAAACCCGCCGGAGATGTGCGGCGCCCGATATTCGCGCAGGAACGTCCGGATCCGCCGGTAGTACGGCCCGGGCGCGTAAAGGTAGTCCATCAGCCGGCGGTAGCCGTCGCGCAGCGTCTCACGGTTCATGCGTGGAACGAAGTTCGTGGTGCCATCGACATTGTCGCCGGTCGTCTCGCCGAGCAGGCGGCCCTGCTGCCGCAGGCGCTCATGCAGCTTCGTGCCGGGCATGGCCTGCAGCAACCCGACCATGGCCGTGACGATCCCGCTCTTCTGGATGAAATCGATCTGGCGCCGAAAGATCGTCGGCGGATCGCTGTCGAATCCGACGATGAAACCGCCCTGCACCTGCAGGCCCGCACGCTGCATGCGTTTGATGTCCGCGAGGAGATTGCGGCGCCGGTTTTGGCGCTTGTTGCATTCAGTGAGGCACGCCTCTTCGGGCGTCTCGATGCCGACAAATACCTGGTCGAACGCCGCTGCAACCATCTGGCGCATGAGCTCTTCATCGTCGGCGAGATTGATCGACGCCTCGGTGAAGAACGTGACGCCACGCTTGCCCGGGCGCCAGTGGATCAGCGCCGGGAGCAATTCCTCGCGCAGCGAGCGTTTGTTGCCGATGAGATTGTCGTCGACGAAGAACACTCCGCCGCGCCAGCCGTGCCGCCAGAGGCCATCGAGTTCGGCGATGATCTGGGCCGCCGTCTTGACGCGCGGCCGGTGTCCGAACATCGCCGTGACGCTGCAAAACTCGCAGTCAAAGGGACAACCGCGCGAGTATTGCACGCTCATCGACGCATAGCGGTCCAGATCGGCCAGTTCCCACATGGGTGCGGGGGTGGCGTGCAGGTCGGGGAGGCGGTCCGACGTGTAGACGCGGCGCGCGCGGCCCTGCGCAAAGTCGTGCAGAAACGCGGGCAGCGTCGCCTCAGCTTCGTTCAGCACGAAATGGTCGACCTCCGGAAACTCGGCGTGCTCGATGGTGAACAGCGGTCCGCCCGCCACGATCGTCTTGCCGGCGGCGCGGCAGCGCGCGATGAGCTGCGCCGCCGAATTGCGTTGGGCGATCATCGCACTGATCAGCACCACATCGGCCCACGCGAGATCCTTTTCGCGCAGCGGGCGCACGTTGACGTCGACGAGACGTTTCTCCCAGTCCCCGGGCAGCATCGCCGCGACCGTCAGCAGACCCAGGGGCGGCAACGAGGCCTTCTTGCGGATGAATTTCAGGGCGTGCTTGAAACTCCAGAACGTGTCCGGGAATTCCGGGTAGAGCATCAGGGCTTTCATCGCGTCCTTTCCCCGGCCGCGCGGCGCGGCCGGGCCGCGTCCCGGGCGGGTTTGGCGTTCAAACCGATGGGTTCATGTCGGAGCGGCCAGGGACCGGCCAGTGGTCCGCGGAGACGGTGGCTGAACCGGCCATGCCGGTGGGCAAGAGTTCCCGGACGTGGGCCAGGAGCACGGCGAACGAGAAGGGTTTTTCGATCGCCGCCCCCGGCCGGAGCAGCGACTTCAAATCTGGCTCGTCCCAGGGTATGAATCCCGAGATCATGATTGTCGGCAGGGGGAGGGGACCGGCGCGGAGCCGCCGCAAGAGGTCCAGGCCGGTGAGTTTTGGCATTTCGTGATCGGTGATCAACAGGTCGAAGCGCTCGGCGCAGAGCGCCGCCCAGCCGGCCTCGCCGTCGGTCGCGCAGGCCACCCGGTAGCCGGTGCGGCTGAGCAGCAAGGCGACGGTTTCACGGATCACGGGATCGTTGTCGACCAGGAGAAGGCGGTGGGCTGCCGCCGGCGCGGGACGGGAGGCGCGCGACCGGGCAAGGGTGCGGGAGGAAGTCATGGCCGGGCGGTGCAATACGCCGCGCCCCGTTGGGGCGCCGCCGGCGCGAAGGGTCGGATGGTCGGCGGTCCGTGGCGGATTGGCCAACACGGGCCCCGGCGAGGAAAGCGTCGGCTGCGGGCGCGGTGCCCGACGTCGTCATGATGCCCTGCGCAGCGGGGGCCAGCCGAACGGGCGATCGGGTGATGGGATTCTGGCACGCGGCGAGGGAGGTTTGGCCGATCTTGCAGACAGAGATGCCGGGATCGGCGATTCCGGCGATGGGTGATCGTGCCCCAATTACCCGGGGAATGGTATGGGGTCTTGCCCTACCATGCGGAACGGGGCCGGAGACGACAGGGCGGCCGCGGTGACTTTACCCGGGCCGGAAGACCCGGGGTATGGGTAGTGCCCAACGGGGCGGAAGGCCTTGGGCCGCTTCCGCGCAGCGGCGGTGGAAGAGACGACGTCCGAACCCCCACCGGGTCAGTTCTCCGGCTGGGCGCAAGATCGTGCGCGAGAAGGTGCGCCGGCGTGGCGGTGGGGGCCGGGGAGCGGGAAAGCGGATTGAGCCCGGGGTTCAGCCGCATGGAGCGGTGGCCGAGATTGGCCGAGCCGACCATCGCCCCATGGTCGGCGGCCACCGCGACCTTGGCATCATCGGTGCGGGCCGAGTCTTCGAAGGTGCGCACCCGGGCGGCTGGGCGGAAGGGCGTGGCGATCACCAGCCAGGGGTACTGGTCTTTCTCCGCCACCGGCGGCCGGACGTCGATGCCGCGGCGGGCTGGCAACTCCGAGCGGGCGGCCCCGGCCGGGAATCGTCTGGTGGCGCTTCAGTTTTTTCCCCCGCTTCGCCGGTTCCCGTGCCGCGAGCGGCTCTCGGAGAATTCGCGCAATATTTCCATCCGCCGGCGGCGGCGGTCATCCAGTTCGATCTCTTTCGTGGTGCGCTGGACCTCGTTCCGGGCCATGAGCTGGCGGATTCTCTTGAGGGCCAGATACTCAAGCTGCCGCACCCGCTCCCGGGTGATCTTGAATTTCCTGCCGACCTCTTCGAGGGTTTGCCGGTGGCGCCCGTCGAGGCCGAAACGCATCCGGAGAATCTCGGCCTCGCGCCGGTCCAGCGAGTTGACCATGCGGTTGAGGTCGAACCGGAGGTTGTGCTCCCGGAGCCTCTCGTACGGGCTGACGGCGTTGTCGTCGCCGACGATCTCGCCAAAGGTCGCGGAATCACCGTCGGCGCTGATGGGGGCATCGAGCGAGGTCGGGCGGACACTGACGGATTTGAGGTGAGAGACCTTGTGGGTGGGGAGGCCGAGCTCCCGCGCGATTTCCTCGTCGGTCGGCTCGCGGCCAAATTCATCGGTGAGTGCCAGGGTCGCGCGGCGCAGCCGGGAAATCTTGTCGACGAGGTGGGCGGGCAGACGGATGGTTTTGGACTGGTTGGCCAGCGCGCGTTTGACGGATTGCTTGATCCACCACGAGGCGTAGGTGCTGAGTTTGCCGCCCCTGCGCGGATCGAAACGCATGATGGCCTTGATGAGCCCGATGTTGCCTTCGCTGATCAGGTCGAGGAGGGGCAGGCCAAAATCCCGGTAGTCCATCGCGATCTTGACGACCAGGCGCAGGTTGGCCCGGATCATGTGATCGCGGGCCGCCCGATCACCCCGGCGGATGCGATCGGCCAGGGTCACCTCCTCGGCGATGGTGAGCAGCGGCGTTTTGGCGATTTCCTGGAGATAGATCTGCAGCCCGCTGCGCTCCAAAGGAGAGGGATCGGGCTCGACGGCCGGCTCCGGTTTGGCCGAAGGCACCGGCGGAGCGCCAGACTCCGGCAAACTGAGACGGGCATGGTGAAGCATGGGCTGTTGGTTCGTTGTGCCGCAGATCGAAGGGTGGTGGCAGGGAAGTGGGTCCGGGACCCCGAAAAGCACGCCCCGGGGCATTGGCGCCCCCGGCCCCCCGCGCAGACCGAACCTGATTCCACGCAAACGCACCCTACGTCGGA
>JBJKRD010000386.1:0-6560 GCA_046704925.1 Opitutaceae bacterium
CCCCGCGGCCGCGGTGTCGGCGTCAGCCGCCCTCGGCTCAACGATCCCCGCGCGGCCCGGCGCGGGCTCGAAGAGGGACGGCAGTCGCGGCCGGATTTCCGGCGCGGACGCAAAAGAGCGCGCGAGCAGATCTCCCAAGTAATCGCTCATGGCCCGATCAACTCCAGGTACGCCTGGCGGCGCACGGGGCTCATCGCGAGAATGTCGGCCTCGCGCCACCCGTAGGCGGAAGCCAGCGCGTGCACCTCGCGCAACACTCGCCCGGCCCACGCGTGGATTTCGCTCCAAAGGTACGAGGCGATGTCGAGGGGCGCCTGCCAACGGTGCGCGCAGGCCGGGCACCGCAGGTCGAGCTGGAGGTCGCCCTGCGGATCGAGCTCGGCCATCCGGGCCGACACCGCCGCGGCCACCGCCGTCGGCAGGGTGCCATCGGCGGCTTCCCCGTTCCGGCGCACCTCGAGCACGCAACGGCGCAACAGGTCCGACGCGCCGTCCTGGGGCCCCCGAGGAGACGACGCGGGCGGGCCGGACGTCTCCGTCGCGACCGTCTCGGGTCGGCCGCCATTTCCGGCCGGACCGTTCCGGGCCAGATCGACAAGATCGCCGCACGTCGGCAGGCGGAACCGGATCTCGTAACCGTCGGATCGCAGCGTCTGCGGACGGTCCGCCTCCCGGTCGGACGGGAGGCGGATGTCGGCCAGGGCCAGATCGAGCTCGAGATCCTGCCCACAGGCCGGACACCGCGCGAGCGCGGTCAGGCGCGGACCGAAAAGCCTTTCGCGCAGCGCCAGCAGCTCGCGGTCGCGGGCGCCGATGGCCAGCCGTGCCAGCTCGCCGTCCGGCGCCGCGGGCCGCGCCAGCGCCAGGAGCGACTGTGCCCGTTCCGCGGGCGTCAGCAGGCGCCCGTGTTCCCAGATTTCCAGGAGCCGGGTGGCAATGGGAGCGCCGTCCATGCGTTCAGATCAGGCCGGGTTGGTGAAGGACGGCTCACTCGGCTCGGGCACCTCGACGTCGCGCTCCCAGCCCTCGTTTTCGAGCTTCAGGTGCTGGATGGCCACGGCGTTCGCGTTGGCGTCCAGGTCCGGCATCGCCTGGTACTCCGAAACCCAGCACCGGTAGACCTTGTAGGCGAGGGCGAGCTGCCCCGCCTCGTTGTAGACCTCGAGGATGAGGTCCTTGCGGAAGTCCTTGAGCGAGACCTCGGCCCCGAGGCCGGCGCCGATCTGCCAGACCTTGTTGGCCCATTTCTCGAACTCGGTGTCGTGCGTGACGCCGCGCTCGAGGGTGATCGCCTCAAATTCGGTGCGGCCGGGCGATTTGCGGCTGCTGCTGGGGTCGCCGCCCTCGCGGTGCTTGACGACCTCGGTGGTGCGCTTGAGCGCGCTGCATTTGCTGATGCCCGCGACGTATTTTCCATCCCACTTGAGGCGGAACTTGAAGTTCTTGTAGGGATCGAACCGCTGGGCATTGACGGTGAATTCAGCCATGGTCGTGTCCTCGCTCAGGTTTCAATTTGGCCAGCCATCTGCTGGACTTGGATGATCACAAATTCGGCGGGCTTCAGGGGGGCGAAGCCGACCACGATGTTGACGATGCCGAGGTTGATCTGGTCCTGCGGCGTCGTTTCGCTGTCACATTTGACGAAATAGGCGTCCTTCGGCGTCTGGCCCTGGAAGGCGCCCTGGCGGAAGAGGCCGTGCATGAAGGCCCCGACGTTCAGGCGGATCTGCGCCCACAGCGGCGCGTCGTTCGGCTCGAAGACGACCCACTGGGTTCCCCGGTAAAGGCTTTCCTCGAGAAACAGGGCGAGCCGGCGCACCGGGATGTACTTGTAGTCGTCCGCCATCTGATCGGCGCCGTTCAGCGTGCGCGCGCCCCAGCAGACCGAACCGTAGACCGGGAAATTCCGCAGGCAGTTGATCGCCTGCGGATTCAGCACCCCGTTTTCGCCGTTGGTCGCGTTGTACTGCAGTTGCGGCACGCCAGCCAGGACGGCCTCCGTGCCGGCCGGCGCCTTCCAAACCCCGCGGGCGCCGTCGGTGGCCGCATAGAGTCCGGCGATCGTGCCGCTGGGCGGCGTCGGCCTGAGCCGGTACCCGTTGAGGGGATCGGCGATGGCGATGCGCGGGAAGTAGAGCGCCGCGTTGCGGCTGCGCAGGGTCGCGTTGGCGCCCAGCCAGTCCATGACCGCCGTGACCTGGTCGCGGCTGGCCGCCTGCTGCGGCACGTCCAGGATGTAGAACGCCCGGCGGTCCGTGCAGAGCTTCGTGGCGGCCGTGGCCACGGCGGCCGCATTCGTGTCGGGCAGGTTCGCCGTCGCGGGGACGCAGAGAATGTTGAAAAGGTCGACGTCAAGCAGCGCGTTCAAGCCCGTCTTGGTGTTGGGGTCGCCGAGGATGCCGGCGGTCACGCCCGCGGCGTCGCCCGCGGGATCCCAGCTGCCGTCGCCCCCGGGGGCCGCCGCGCCGCCGCCACCCTGGCCGAGCTGCTGCTGCACCGTCTTGCCGCCAAGGGCGTATTGCTGGACGTTGATGCCGGTGGACTTGAAGCCCAGCTTCGTCGCCAGACCGGTGCCGCCGTCCGAGAAGGTGAGGTAGTCCGCCGACGTGCTCGTACCGGCGGTCGCGACCAGAAAGGCCTTGGTGGAGGTTGAGCCGACCACGGCGACCTCGGCGCCGGCCAACGCGGCGCCGAGCGCGCGGATCTGGGTCTGCAGCACCTGCGCGAGGGCGGAGAGGCTCGCCGGCGGGGGATCCGGCAGGCCGGCGAGGGTGCCGACCTTGGTCCCGTTGAGGGAGACGTCGCAGGCGTCGTTCTTGGCCAGGGCGGTCAGATCAGGCGAGGCGCCGCTGACGGTGCCGGTGGGGGCCGGCAGCTTGCCGCTGGTCTCGGTCGAGATGCGGATCAGTTGCGAACCGGCGTTCACGACCGCCTTCACGTCGTTCGGCTTGTTCGGATCGACGACGAGGTTCAGGAAGCGCTCGGTCGAAGCGATGCTCGTCGTGCCGTTGACGGTCACGAGTTCGGTGGCCGTGAGGTTGAAAAGCGTGGTGGGGTCGGTGGTGCCGTAGTCGATTTCAACGAGGACGGAGTTGGCCCAGGCGCCTTCGCTCTGGGCGGCGACCACAAAGGCGGGATTGCTGCTTCCGTCCCCGACACCGACGGACGCCTTGGTGGGAGCCTTGCCGGCGGTGGTGGAGCCCACGCGCACGACGTAGGCCTCGGTGCCGCCGTTGAGGAAGAACTGCCGGATGGCGTAACTGGCCTCGCTGCGGGCATCGAGCCCGCTGGGGTCGGGGCCGCCGAACTGGCGGTTGAAGCTGGCGGGATCCAGGATCTGCACCGCCTTGTTCATGGGTCCCGTCGGGAAGTAATCCACGAAGGCGCCGATGGAGGTGGCGACACCGACGATGGTGCGCACACCGCTGGGGATCTCCTCAATGTAGACCCCGGGATACGATACTTGGACAGGCATGGGTTCGTCCTCCTGATGGTTTGACTAGAATTCGCTCGGCGGGACGGACGGGCTCCGGAGCCCGCTGCCCGGCGTCTCCAAACGTCGATCGCGTCGGCTCCCGCTCTCGACGGCGGGGTCCGGCGTGGAGATCGGAATGCCCGGCGTGCTGTCCGGAGCCGTGAAGAGGCGCACCACGATCGCGGAGTCGCCTCCGCCGACAAAAAAATCCCGCACGGCCAGGCTCAACGGGAAGCTGACGTCCAATCCTCCGAACTGACGTTCGAATTCCCCGTAGCTATAGATCGTGGTCGGTTTGTTGACCGGGCCGCGCATGGCGCGCCCGAGAAAAGCCGTGAGGGAGGGTGCGGCACCCGCGATCGCGGGTGCGCCAGGGGAAATCTCTTCGATGTAGACTCCCGGATAGGACGTTTGAACAAGCATGGGATCGTCCTCCTGAGGATTGGGCCGGGATTCGACCCGCGAGGCGGGCCGGCCCGGCGTGTGACCGCCGGTTTTTTGGTGCCGATGCGGCACCGCCGCGCGGCAGCGCCGCGACCTCGGAACCGGGTTGACACACTTGGACCATGGCAAAGGTCACTTTGGGGGGATTGAAGCGGAGTAACTGAGGAACACTGGGGTCGGAACGTCAGCCCAGTTCGCCCGGCGAGGGTTGGCGTTGCGAACAGACGGCACACCGTTCGCCTTATGTCTCCAAAGTCAAAGGACTGGACCTTAAAAATCGTGTTAAACGCGACGGAGCGCGGCCGTGTTCATGAACGCGATGAATTCGTTACGACGTGTGCAAGAATTTTGCGGTTGGACCGCCGGGACCGCCGGCGCGCGGCTTCATCGGCGTGCCGGTTAAGACTCCATTCAGATTCAATTAAGGGGATCGACGCACTGTGAAGCCCGGGTCCTCGATGCCCTCCGCCCATGCCACCCTCACCTGAAGATTTTGCGCCCACCATCGAACGCTTCAGCGGCTGGGCGGATCTGTACGACCGCCATCGGCCCGAGCCGCCGGCCGTGCTGGCCGACGTGGTGAGCCAATTCGGCGGCCTCGCGTTTCCGACCCTCGTGGTGGATCTGGGGTGCGGCACGGTACTTTCGACGCGATTTGGGGGGACTTAGGTTATGTGGTTTTTGGTATTGGAGCGGGGGGCCTACATGCGCCGGCCCGCCGCCGCCCGGACCTATGCCCCCAACGTGACCTACCTCGAGGGCTTCTCGCATGAAACTGGTCTGCCCGACCATTGCGCCCAGATGGTGAGTTGTGCGCAGGCGCTGCATTGGATGGAGCCGGCCTCCACCTTCCGCGAGGTGGCAAGGATTCTTCAACCCGGCGGGGTCTTTGCCGCGACGGATTACGACTGGCCGCCGACGACGGGACGTTGGGAGGTCGACGTGGCCTACGCAGCGTGCCTGCGGCGGGCCGAACAGCTCGAGGCCGAGCTGCGGACCAGCGCCGGCCTCCGGCACTGGCGGGACAAGGAACAGCATCTGGCGCGCATGCAGGGCAGCGGCTGTTTCCGGCATACGAAGGAGGTCGTGCTCCACCATGTCGACACCGGCAACGCGGAGCGCCTCGTGGGCATCCTCCTGGGCCAAGGCGTCGTCGCCGGGCTGTTGAAGCGCCAGCGCACGGAGGCGGAGCTGGGGATCGACGGGTTTCGCCAGACGGCGCTCGCCATCCTCGGAGCGACGCCGCGCAACTGGTATTGGAGCGCGCGGGTGAGGCTGGGCATCGTATAGCGCGCGTGCATCGTTCGCGTCCAGGGACCGGGCCGCAGTCAGCCGCCCCGGCCGACCTTCGCGTCCGTTCGGGTGAATTCGCGATCGACCCGCCTCACAGCCGGCAAATCAGCAACTCCCGCTCGTAGACCAGCTCTTTGGGCAGATGGTCATGCAGTTCCAGGAAGAATTCCTCGTGGCCGATGATCTCGCCCCGCCAGGCCTTGCGGTCCACCTGCATGATCTCGTTCCACTTGCTACGGGGGAACGCCAGGCCGGTCCAGTCGATCTGGTCGTAGTCCGGCACCCAGCCGATGGGCGTCTCCTGGCTGAGCGCGCGGCCGCGCGCGCGATCGACCATCCACTTGAGAATGCGCATGTTCTCCGAGAATCCGGGCCAGATGAATTTGCCGGCGGCGTCCTTGCGGAACCAATTGACGTGAAACACCCGCGGGGTCTGCGTGAGGCGCCGCTGCATGGCGATCCAGTGGCGGAAATAATCGCCCATGTGGTAGCCGCAGAAGGGCAGCATGGCCATGGGATCCCGGCGCACCCGGCCGACGGCGCCCGCCGCGGCCGCGGTGGTTTCGGAGCCCATGGTTGCGCCGAGGTACACGCCGGCAGTCCAGTTGAACGCCTGGAACACCAGCGGGATCGTGGTGGCGCGGCGGCCGCCGAAGATGATGGCGCTGATCGGCACGCCCTCCGGCTTCTCCCAGTCGGGATCGATGCTCGGGCATTGGGCCGCCGGGGCCGTGAAGCGGGAATTCGGGTGGGCGGCGGGGCTGCCGGCGGCCGGCGTCCAGGGGCGGCCCTGCCAGTCCGTGGCCTGCGGCGGGGGCGCCGCCGTCATGCCTTCCCACCAGGGATCGCCGTCGGGCGTGACGGCCGTATTGGTGAAGATGGTGTTCCGGGTCAGCGTGGCCATGGCGTTCGGGTTGGTGCGCACGCTGGTGCCGGGCGCGACGCCGAAGAACCCCGCTTCGGGGTTGATGGCGTACAGCCGGCCGTCGGGCCCCGGCCGCATCCAGGCGATGTCGTCGCCCACGGTCCAGACCTTCCAGCCCTTGGCGGCGAACACCCGCGGCCGAATCAGCATGGCGAAGTTGGTCTTGACGCAGGCGCTGGGGAAGGCCGCGGCCACGTAGGTCTTCTCGCCGCGGGGATTTTCGACGCCCAGGATGAGCATGTGCTCGGCCATCCAGCCCTCGTCGCGGGCGATGTTGGAGGCGATGCGCAGGGCGAAGCATTTCTTACCGAGGAGGGCGTTGCCGCCGTAACCGGAACCATAGGACCAGATCTCGCGCGTCTCCGGGAAATGCACGATATACTTGTTGGACGGGTTGCACGGCCAGGGCACGTCGCGGCGGCC
>JBJKRD010000387.1:0-2620 GCA_046704925.1 Opitutaceae bacterium
GCATGGCGCATGTCCCATGGCGAGACGAATTGTCCCTTCTTGATGTTGATGGCGCGCGCGGAGCGTGCTGCCGCCACCAGCAGGTCCGTCTGCCGGCAGAGAAAGGCCGGAATCTGCAGCACGTCGCAGACCCTGGCCACCGCCGGGACCTGCCCCGGTTCGTGGACGTCCGTCAGCACCGGGAATCCAAAGTCGCGCCGGACCATCGCGAGGAGCCCGAGGCCCGCCTCGAGGCCGGGTCCCCGGGGCGCCTCCCCCGAGGTCCGGTTCGCCTTGTCGAACGAACCTTTGAAGATGACCTGCAGCTCCGGCTGGGCGCCGGCGAGGGCGGCCAGTTGTTTCGCCACCGCACGGCACACCTCCTCGTTTTCCAACGAGCACGGCCCGGCGATCAGCAGCAATCTGGCGGGATCAAACACCATGCGGGCCAGCCGGGATCCGCGCCCGGGCGGGACGATCATCCCCCGGAGGCTGCCGGCGTTGCAGGTGGGAGCGGACGGGCATGGCGGAGATCAGCGCGCGGCCGGGCGCCGGGCCGTATGGGGATGCTTCCGCCGGTGGCGCATCGCGGCGGCCACGAAGGCGGCGAAGAGCGGATGCGACGCGCTCGGCTTGGATTGAAATTCCGGATGAAACTGCACCGCCACGTACCAAGGATGGCGCTTCAATTCGACGATCTCCACGAGATTCCGTCGCGGATTGACTCCGCTCACCTGGAGGCCGGCCGCCGTCAGGCGGTCCAGGTAGGCATTGTTGACCTCGTAGCGGTGCCGGTGGCGCTCCCGCACCGAGGCCGCCCGGTAGGCCCGTGCCGCCAGGGTGCCCGGCACCAGCTGGCACTCGTAGGAACCGAGCCGCATCGTGGCGCCCTTGTCCACGATCTTCTTCTGCTCCTCCATGATGTCGATCACCGGATGGGGCGTTTGCGGATCAAACTCCGTGCTGTTGGCCCCGCGCAACCGCAGCACATCCCGGGCGAAGGCGATGACCGCCACCTGCAGCCCGAGGCAGAGGCCGTAGTACGGCACGCCATGCTGCCGCGCATAGCGGGCCGCGGCCACCTTGCCCTCGATGCCGCGTTCGCCAAATCCGCCCGGCACCAGGATGCCGTCGAGGCCCCGCAGCCCGGCGGTCCCGCCCGGCGCCTCCAGGGCCTCCGCGTCGATCCGCACCACGTTGACCCGGCAGTTGTTGGCGATGCCGGCGTGGGTGATCGACTCGTAGACGGATTTGTAGGCGTCCTGCAGCTCGATGTATTTGCCGACCACGCCGATGGTGACCTCGTGCCGCGGCGCCTTGATCCGGCGCAGGATGCCCAGCCAGATGTTTTTTGGATTGGGCGGCGCCTTCAGGCCGAGCAGGTCGACGACCAGGTCGTCCATCCCCTCCTGCTGCAGCATCAGCGGCACCTCGTAGATGGAGGACTCGACATTGCGCTCCTCGATCACCGCCTTCACCGGCACGTTGCAGAACAGGCTGAGCTTCTCCCGCAACTCCGCCGCGAGCGGATGATCGCAACGGCACACCAGGATGTGGGGCTGGATGCCGATTTCGCGCAGCTTCGCCACGCTCTGCTGCGTCGGTTTGGTTTTGAGCTCGCCCGCGGCACTCAGATACGGAACCAGCGTGACATGGATGAAGATCACCTCGCGCGGACCGACCTCGAGGGCGAACTGGCGCATGGCCTCCAGGAACGGCAGCCCCTCGAAGTCGCCGGTGGTGCCCCCGATCTCGGTGATGAGGACGTCGACCCCGTTGCCGGCCTGGTGGATGCGGGCCTTGATCTCGTTGGTCACGTGGGGAATGACCTGCACGGTCTTGCCGAGGTAATCGCCCCGCCGTTCCTTCTGGATCACCGCCTCGTAGATCTGCCCCGAGGTCAGGTTGTTCAGCCGTGAAAGCTTGCCCGAGGTGAAGCGCTCATAATGCCCCAGGTCGAGGTCCGTCTCCGCGCCATCGTCGAGGACGTAGACCTCGCCGTGCTGGAACGGGCTCATCGTGCCCGGATCGACGTTGAGGTAGGGGTCAAACTTCTGGATGCGCACCCGCAACCCGCGCATTTCGAGCAACGCCCCCAACGACGCCGCCGTCAGCCCCTTGCCCAACGAGGAGACCACTCCGCCCGTGACGAAAATGTACTTCACGGGCTTCGATGATTGGCGGGCGCTTTTCGGAATGACAAGACAAAGCGCGCAGCCGCCTCCGATTGCCTCCGCTGCCGCGGGTCGGCCGGGGCTTCGCCGCCGGTCTGCCACCCTAACCCCACAGCCAGGAAACCACGACGACCGCCAACCCCAAAAGCACGAGCAGGATCGCGATATATACGGTCCACTTGACCAGTTTGGCGAGCAGCCACACCGCCCCCGCCGCCACCAGCACCAGACAGGCGAACACAAACCAGCGTGGATAGGCGGCCAGCGGGGCGAAGAGTCGGGACAGCCATTCCATGCGCGCCTTGATTGGACACGCGGCGCCGGCGCCTGTCACCAAAAAGATTGCCCTGTCTGTCTCCCGGCGCCCATGTTCAGCCGGTGCAATCGAAACCGCAGCTGCTGGTCTGGTTGACGTGTGACGGCGTCCACATCGACCCGGCGACCGGCAAGCATACGATCCTGGGCGT
>JBJKRD010000388.1:0-2751 GCA_046704925.1 Opitutaceae bacterium
CCGGAGGGCGGGTCGCGGTTCACACCGGGAGCTGGGACCGCGACCCCCCCTTCGGCGGGACGGAGACAGACGATATGACGCAAGAGCAAAAGATCATCCGGGCGAAGGTGGGGCTGCTGGAATTGGCCAAGCAGCTCGGCAATAGCCTGCCCCGGCTTTCGAGCCTGTGAAGGATTCCCAAGGTTAGGTGGATGTGGTCCCCTTTGCACGAGCGGAGGGAGAGCGGATGTTGTATGGCGCGCGGGTGCTGGGGGCGAACCGATCGCAGCTGTCGTGGGATTTGGTGGACCTTGAGGCATTATTGCCGGCCGACCATCGCGCCCGACTGGTGTGGCGGTTTATCGAGACACTGGAGCTGACGCCATTTTACGCGGCGATCGGGTCGCGCGAGGGCGAGGCGGGGCGTCCGGCAGCCGATCCCAAGGTGCTCTTGGCGCTGTGGCTTTATGCGACCCTGGAAGGGGTGGGTTCGGCGCGCGAGCTGGACCGTTTGGTGTCGCGGGACGTGGCATATCGTTGGCTGGCAGGGGGTGTGCCGGTCAATTATCACGGGCTTGCGGATTTCCGGGTTGGGTGGTCTGAGGAACTGGACCGGCTGTTGACCGAGAGCGTCACGGCGCTGGTATCGGAAGGGTTGGTAGCGCTGGACGAGATCGCGGTGGACGGGACGAAGGTACGCTCGCCAGCTTCCTTGCGGTCGTTTACGCGCGGCGGTCGTTTAGAGCGGATCGAGCGGCAAGCGGCGGAGCGCATCGACCGGCTGAAGCGGGAAGTGGCGAGCGATCCGGCGGCGGCGACGCGGCGCCGCCAGGCGGCTCAGGAACGCGCGGCGCGGGAGGCCGAGGCGAAGGTGAGGAAGGCGCGTGCCGTGCTGGACCGGCTGCGCCAGGAGAAAGCCGCCCGCGAAAAGACGCATCCCCAGGAGGAGAAGCAGAAAGGGGTTGCTTCGGTGTCGTTGACCGATCTGGAAGCGCGGCGGATGCGCTTTCCCGACGGGGCAGTGCGGGCAGGATACAATGTGCAGACCGCGGCGGTGCCCGATAAGGGATTGATCGTGGCGGTCATGGCAACAGACCGCCGCAACGACCAGGGCCTCGCTGGCCCGCTGGTCGACGCCGTGGTGCACCGTTACGGATGCGCACCGGGGCGGGCGCTGTTCGACAAAGGCTACGCCTCGCGGGCCGATATTGAAGCCCTGGCCACACACCCCGCCGGGCCGGTCGAGGTCTATGCCCCGCCGCCGAGCGAAAAGCCGGAAGCCGATTTGCATCCGGCGGGCCGGGAAAGCCGCCGCTACAAGAGGGCGAAAGAGCCCCAGGCGGTGAAGGATTGGCGTACCCGGATGCAGACCGAGGAAGGGCGGGCAATCTTCCGCCGACGCAAGTTGATCGAGCGCATCCATGCCCACTACAAAAGCCGCGGCTTGGGCCAATTAACCGTGAGGGGACGCATCAAGACCCAGGCGGTAGCTCTCTGGCACGCCCTGGCCAATAATCTCATGGTCGCGCACCGGCTCAGGACCGCTGCCACGATCTGAGGCCTAGGGCCGGCCAAAGACGCGTCGCCCAAAGCTCCTACTCCACACTCTGCCACCGTCCCCGCAGCAACAGCCGATCGGTCCTACCGATCCAACCGCTTCAGCAGAACCTCAAATCCTTCACAGGCTCCTTCGCCGGGGTGACAAGAAGATCTGTTGCTGGGGAATTTCTTCACACGCTCTTCGCCGAAACAGCGGGTTGGGAAGCGGCTTCCAGCCCTGTAGGTCGGCAATGCCGGCCGGTCGAGAGGCGCAGCGACGCCGGCTAGCGCCGCTGCTGACGGCGCAGGAAGTCGATGAAGATCGCCGCGAGCAGCCCCTCCTTCGCATCCCAATCCTCGAAGGCCACGTCGACGTCCATGCGGTCTTCGCTCAGCACCTCATGATATTCGCTGTTGGGCATGAGGCGGTGCGCCGCCTGGCCGGGGGTGCGCGGGTGGACCCGGTCATTCCCCGGGATGATGCAGGCTGGCACCGTCATGGCGCGCAGGTCCGCGGGGCTGAGACCGATCACCGGATGGTCGGTGCCGGCGTTGAAGGCATGTAGCCACCGCGTCATGCGGGCGATGAAATCCTGCGGGTCCATCGCCATCAGCCGGTCGCGGCTCTTCGGGTTGGCGCGGATCACCTCGCTCCAATGCTCGAGGCCGCAGACCGCTGCCATGCCGCCCTTCTGCGCCGCCTCGATATGCGAGGCGTAGTAATTGTCGGCGAGGCGCTTGGCCGCATAGGCGCCGCCCGTCACCCGCCACAGCAAGAGGCCGCGCACATCCTCGGGCCGGCGCTGGGTGAGCACCATCGCGAGCCGGCATCCCGAAGAGCTGCCGCCGATATAGGCGGGCAGCGCATCGAGCTGGTGCAGCAATTCGTGCAAATCCTCGGCCCACACATCGTTTTCGGAGTCGCCCTCGACCGCGACATCCGAAGCGCCGGTGTTGCGCCGGTCGTAGACAATGACCCGGTAGCCGGCTTCGGCGATCTTCTCGCCCAGCGGTTTGACCGAGACGAGGCCGCGCCGCCCGCCCGGCTGGAGCGCGACGAACGGCCCCCGCTCGCCCAGGATCTCGTAGACGATGTTGATGCCGCGGACCGAGGCAACCGGCATGTCTTCCCCCTTCTCGAACGATGAGTCGCAAGTCGTGACAGGACATGTTAGCGACATCGCGCCGCACCGGCGAGAGTAGTTGCGGCGATCATCGACAAGGGAGCGCGCG
>JBJKRD010000389.1:0-7055 GCA_046704925.1 Opitutaceae bacterium
AGCCTGGGGAGATTCGGCGCCTGCTGCAATGCCGGTTTGTGAAAACGACCGGTAAAAAGCGGGCGCGGGCGCCCGCGGCCGGCGAGCTTACGGTCTCCCGGCGCCCCATCGCCGCCACGCCCGTCCGGCGGCGGAACCGGGTGATCACCTCAGCGCCACTCCGGAGGATTCTGCAGGTGCGGCTTGAGCACCCCGATGCACGGCAGGTTGCGGTAGCGCTCCGCGAAATCCAACCCGTATCCGACGACGAATCGGTCGGGGATCTTGAAGCCCACGAAGTCAGCCTCGAACTCGACTTCCCGCCGGCCCTGCTTGTCGAGCAACACACAGGTCTTCACCGTGGCGGGCCGGAGTTTCTGGATGAGGTTGACGACGACCGACAGCGTCTTGCCCGTATCGAGGATGTCGTCGATCAGCAGCACGTGCCGGTTGGCGATGTCGATGGTCAGGCTATGCACGATTTCGGGGCGGCCGAGCGACCGGGTTTCGTTGCGGTAGCTGGACACCCGGATGCAGTCGAGGCGGATGGGGCAGCGGATGGCGCGCAACAGGTCGGCGCCGAAGAGCAGGGCGCCGTTGATGATGGCCACCACCGTGATTTCCTCGTCGCCGTAGGTCGCGGAGATCTCGTCCCCCAGTTTGCGCACCCGGCGCTTGATCATGGCCTCGGAAACGATGATTTCCTCGAGATCGTGCAGGGC
Organism: Opitutaceae bacterium; assembly: GCA_046704925.1. Lineage (GTDB taxonomy): Bacteria > Verrucomicrobiota > Verrucomicrobiia > Opitutales > Opitutaceae > Fen-1467. The sequence continues at coordinate 702 of JBJKRD010000389.1, forward strand.
GGGGGAGATCTTGGGCGTGACGGGCATGGCGGGCGGACGGCGGCGGCCCCGATACGGCGGGCGCGAACCACCCCCCAACCCAAAGAGCAAAATCGGTCGCCTGGCAATTTGATTACCGAGGCCGGCGCCGGCAGGTTTTTCGCCGGGACCGAAAGGGTCCCGGCTCCGTGGAGTCGCAGCCCGCCGGCGCCGGTCGCGGGGCCTATTTCTTTTGACTTTGCCGGGGCCGGCCGGTTGCCTCGCCGCTCCGGGCGGACCCGCGATGATAGCCATCAGAATCAAGCAGCTGACGAAGCACTTCGGTCCGGTGGTCGCCCTGGATCATCTGGATTTGACCGTCAATCCGGGAGAGCTCTTTTTCCTGCTCGGTCCGAGCGGCTGCGGCAAGACCACGCTCCTGCGGTGCCTGGCCGGGTTCTGCGCGCCGGACGAGGGCCAGGTGTTCTTCGGTGACGAGGACGTCACCCAGCTCGCCCCGTATCGGCGCAACACCGGCATGGTGTTCCAGAACTACGCGTTGTGGCCGCATCTCACCGTGGGGGAGAACGTGGCCTTCGGCCTGGAGGAGCGCCGGTTGCCGGCCGACGAAATCCGGCGCCGCGCGCGCGCGGCCCTGGAGTCGGTGCACATGGAAGCGGCGGCCGGCCGGAAGCCCAACGAGCTCTCGGGAGGCCAGCAGCAACGGGTGGCGCTGGCACGCGCCCTGGTGGTCCGCCCCCGCTGCCTGTTGCTGGACGAACCGTTGTCCAACCTCGACGCGCGGCTGCGCCTCGAGATGCGGGCGGAGATCCGACGGGTCTGCAAGGAGTTCAAGCTCACGACCATCTACGTGACGCATGACCAAAAGGAGGCGCTGTCGGTGTCCGACCGCATGGCGGTGGTCGACGCCGGTCAGATTCTGCAAGTGGGCACGCCGCTGGAGGTCTACCGCCGCCCCGCGCGGCGCAAGGTGGCCCGGTTCATCGGCGAAACCGATTTCATCGCCGGCACCGTGCAGGCCGCCGGCGGCGGCCGGGCCAGCGTGGAGACCGCGGTGGGCCGGTTCGACGGCGTGCTGGGCGATCCGACGCTGCCGCCCCGGATCGGGGCCGAGGTGACGGTGTCCGTGCATCCGGAATGCTGGACGCTGCGCCCCGATCGCGCCGGGCCGAACTGCGTGGCGGGCACCATCGGGGAGGCGGTTTACCTGGGCGAGATGGCGCAGTACGATTTCATCACCGCCGGCGGGCAGACCTTGAAGATCGTGGAGCTCAATCCGCGGCATCTCGGACCGGCGGCCCCGGGCGACCTGTTCGCCCACGTCGCCCCGGACGACGCGGTGATCCTGGTGGAGTGAGACCGTGAGGATGAGCCACGCAGGTGCCGGCCGCACGGCGGTCCCCCCGACGGGGGCGGGCGAGGCGCGGCCATGAAACGCGTGATCCTGCTGCTCGTCCTGGCGGCGGTCATCGCCGTGCCGTTCCTCCTGCGGCCGCGGCGGGGCGCGCCGGGGCGGACCGACGCGACCGTGGTGATCATCACCCCGCACAACGAAGCCATCCGTTATGAATTCGGGCGCGCCTTCGCGCACTGGTACCGGCAGCGGACCGGCAAGACCGTATTTGTCGACTGGCGGGTGATCGGCGGCACCAGCGAGATCACCCGCTACCTGGCGGGCGAATACACCGCGGCGTTCGAGGATTACTGGACCCACACGCTCAAGCGGAAATGGAGCAGCGCCGTGGAGCACGCGTTTGACAATCCGCGGGTGACGCCGGCGGCAACTCCGGCCGCCGACACTCCCGCCGAGGCGGCCCGCCGCGCCTTTCTCAATTCATCGGTGGGTTGCGGCATCGACCTGTTTTTTGGTGGGGGAACCTATGATTTCGAACACGAAGCCGCCGCCGGGCACATCGTCGACAGCGGCGTGATCGCGCGGCATCCGGACTGGTTTGCGGACGACGTGATTCCGCGGTTTTACGCCGGCGAGGAATTCTGGGATCGGCGCGGACTGTGGGTCGGCACGGTGCTCAGTTGCTACGGCATCCTCTGCAACCAGGAGGCGCAGGCGCGGCTGGGCATCAAGTCGCCGCCCCGCACCTGGGCGGATTTGCAGGATCCGCGCCTGCGCGGTGAGCTGGCCCTGGCCGACCCCACCAAGAGCAGTTCGATGGCCACGGCCTTTGAGAACATCATCCAGGAGCAGATGCAGGAGCGCTTGCTGGGCCTGATGGTGGCCGCCGACCGGATCTCGGACCTGAACCTGCAGAAGACCGAGGCGCAGGCGGTGCACGAGGGCTGGGTCAGGGGTCTGCAGATGATCCAGCTGATTGCCGCCAACGGACGGTATTTCACGGATTCGTCGCAGAAGGTCCCGATCGACGTGGCGGCGGGCGATTGCGCGGCCGGCGTGTGCATCTATTTCTACGGACGCGAGGAGGAGGAGGCGGTGCGCCGGCGCGGCGGCTCCGACCGGCTGGCCTTCGTGGTGCCCGCGGGCGGCACGGTGTATTCGGTCGATCCGATCGCGCTGATGCGCGGTGCGCGCAACCGGGCGGTGGCGGAGGCGTTCATCGATTGGGTGCTCTCGATGGACGCCCAGAAGCTCTGGAATTTCAAACCGGGCACCCCGGGCGGCCCGGAGCGGTACGTCCTGCGGCGCCTGCCGGTACGGCGCGACTTCTATGCGCATGCCGACTGGAAGCCGTACCGGAGCGACCCCGACGTCTCCCCGTTCGGGGATCGCAACCAGCTCATTTATCACGATGCCTGGACCGGCCGGCTGTTCCGGGAGATGGCCTTCATCATCCGGGTGATGTGCCAGGACACCCACCCGGAGCTGGTGCGGGCGTGGCGGGCGATCATCAAGGCCGGCCGGCCGGACGCGGCCATGGCGGTGCTGCAGGACATGTCGGCCGTCGACTACGACAAGGCGAAAGGCGAGATCAAGGCGGCCTTGGATTCGCCCAACAAGCTCGACGAGCTGCGACTGGCCCGCCGCCTGGGGGACCGGTTCCGCGCCCAATATCGCCGGGCCGAGGATCTCGCCAAAATCGCGCGGCGCTAACCGGCGGCCGGAGGCGGCGGCGGCTGCCAGGGCTGGGGTTGGCGTTTCTCCATCTGGGTTCCCGGCCTGGCCACCGGCGTGAAACCGAACTGCGCGTACAGTCCGTGGGCATCGCGGGTGGCCAGGGTCAGGCGCCGGACGGTCCGCAGGCGGGGATGGGTCAGGACCAGCCGCAGCATCGCCTTCGCGAGGCCGCGCCCGCGGTGCGCCTCCAGCACATAGACATCGCACAGCCAGGCAAAGGTGGCGCAGTCGCTCACGACCCGGACCAATCCGACCTGGGCGCCGTCGGCGGTGTAAAGACCGACGCACAGGGAGTGGCGCACGGCTTCCTCGATGATCTCGCGGGGCACCCCGGCGGCCCAGTAGCTGCGCGCCAGGTAGGCGTGGATGGCCGAGAGATCGAGGCGCGCCGGATCGTCGGATATCAGGTAGCCGTCGATTTTCGCCTCGATGGGCATGCGGGCCTTGGCGCCGGTACGCTCACGATCGCGCAAAGGCGGCGGCGAAACCGGCGGGATCGGCCGCGCCAAAAAACGAGGTCCCGGCCACGAAGGTGTCGGCGCCGGCTTCGCGACATTCGGGAGCGGTTTCCAGGTCGATGCCGCCGTCGACTTCGAGGCGGAACGGTAGGGATCGCGTCCGCCGCCATTCGTCGATCCGGGCGATCTTGGGCAGGGTGTCGCGGCGGAAGGACTGGCCGCCGAAACCCGGCTGCACGGTCATCACGAGCACCAGGTCGACACCGGCCAGCACCGGCTCGACGGCGGCGGCCGGAGTGTCGGGATTCAACACGATCCCGCAGTGGCAGCCGAGGGCGCGGATGCGGGCCAGGGTGGCGGCGTGGTCGTAGGCGGGCTCGATGTGGATGCTGATCTGGCTCGCCCCCGCCTGGGCGAACGCCTCGACGTATCGGTGCGGCTCGTCGAGCATGAGGTGCACGTCGAAAAACAGCCGCGATCCGCGGCGCAACGCCGCCACCGTCCCGGGTCCGAAGGTCAGGTTGGGCACGAAATGCGCGTCCATGATGTCGACATGGACCCACGGCAGTCCCAGGCGTTCGACCAGGGCCACGCCATCGGCGAGGCGGGCGTGATCGCCGGCGAGGAGCGAGGGAACGAGCAGAGGCGCAGGCATGGGAACGGGTGCAGGGAAAAGGGAGCAGCGAGAAGGAAGAAAACTCAACCCTCGTTTCAGCGGGCCGCGCCGCCCGCCGGTTTTGCCCGCTCCCGGTCCCCGTGGCCGCGCGGGCGGCTCACCAGACGTCGAGCACGGCGTGCACCACCCGGTCCGCCAGGGCCCCGGCGAGAAGCGGCACGGCCTGGTATTCGGCCTGCAACTGGCCGCTGTCCGTATAGGCGTCCTTGGTCACGGTGATCTCGCGCCCGGTGAAGAGGGGGCGGTGGGTCCGGTTGTCGGTGAGCGTGCAGGTGGCGTGCAGGTGCAGCGCGAATTTCCGGGCCAGGCCGGTGTCGGCGGCGCTCGCCGCCGCCATCTCGCGGTCATAACCGGCGAGGGTCACCGCCAGGGTGGCGTCGGCCGCCTCGGGCGAATCTACGAGACGCACGCGACCGTCGCGCAACAGCGCCTCGCGGAGCTCCGTGGCGACGATCGCCGGGGCCTGGGGAACCATCGCCCGGTCAACGACGGGCGCCACGTACAGGGTGGTGAACGTCAGCCGCGAGCCGGTCCCGAGCTGGTAATGCGCGCAGGCCGCCAGACCGAGCAGGGCGAAAACGACCGGAGCGGACCGCGCCCCGAGGCCACCGAACCCTTGGCGGGCCGGGCGGGGGGGGCGGTGACCGCGCTGCGCCGGAAGCGGCATGCCTGGAAGGGATCGCGGGACCGGTGCGGCGGCTCAGAAGAACAGGAAATGCTTCTTCTTCTTGGGCGGGGGCGCGCCCGGCGTGGCGCCGGCCGCGGCCTTTTCCTGCGCCGCCAGCAGCCCATTGACCTTGGTCAAAAGGGCGCGCGCCCTCTTTGCGACGTCCCAATCGGGATAGTCGGTGATCGCCTCGTTGTAGAAGACCTTGGCGGCCTGGTAGTTCTTCCGGTACCTGAAGTAGTAATTGGCGATGCGGATCTTGCTCTCCGCCAGCACGCCCTTCATCTGCGCGAGGCCCTTTTCCGCGGTGGCGATGTTGGGGTCACCGGGGAAGAGAATGATGAAATCCTGGAAATAGGTGATGGCTTCCTTGGTCGACGTCTGGTCGTAGTTCGGCCCCTCGACCAGCGAGGCGTAGGCCTGGCCGAGGCGCAGGTAGGCGTCGGGCGTGAGCAGGCTCTTGGGGTAGGTGTTGATCATGCGATCCAGCGAATCGATGCTGGCCTCGTACTCGCGAAACATCTGGTAGGCCTTCGCGATGCTCATGAGGGCGAGCGGCGCGTACTCGCTGTAGGGGGCGTTGGCCAGGATCTGCTCGAACAGGCCGATGGAGGACTCGCGGTTGCGGAAACCGGGGAAAATGAGCCAGCCGCGGTTGCGGGCGCCGTCGAGCATGGCGGTGGCGATGCGGAACTGCTCGCCGATCACTTGGTTGAACTTCGGCGAATTGGGATAGCGGACCACGATTTCCTGAAAAGCCTGGAAGGCCTTGATGTATTGGTGCCGCGCCAGCCGGATGTAGGCCGAACGGTAAAAGGCCTCCGGCGCATAGATGGAGTTGGGAAAGCGGCGGGTGACCTTTCGGTAGGTCCGCAAGGCCGACCCATAGCTGTGCCGCTCCTCGGCGCTGCGGGCGTCGTTCATCAACTGCAGGGCCGTGCGGCTCTCCTCGCCGGACAGGCCGGAGATGACGCCGCCCTCGATCTTCCAGCCGCCCTCCGGCGTCCAGACGAGGTCGGCGGCCAGGCGCGCCGGCAGCAGCAGCAGCAGCGCGGCGATGGCCAGCAGGGGGACGTAGAATCGGAACACGGCGGACGGCGACATGGGCACGAGTTTCACCAGCGAATCAGCGCGGACCCGTAGGTCAAGCCCGCCCCGAACGCCAGGAGGAGGGTGAGTTCCCCGGGCCGGAGGCGGCCGGCGCGCCGGGGCTCGTCCAGGGCGAGCGGGATCGAGGCCGCGGAGGTGTTGCCGTAGCGGTCGAGGTTGATGACAAAGCGGTCCATGGGAATGCCCAGGTCCTGGGCCAGGGTGTCGATGATGCGCCGATTCGCCTGATGGGTGATGACGCAGGAAATTTGGTCCGCCGCGAGCCGATGTTGTTCCAGAATCTCTCGCGCCGCCTCGCCCATGGCGCGCACGGCGAATTTGTACACCTCGCGGCCCTTCATCTTGAGGAAATGCTGGCGATGCTCCAGGGAGT
>JBJKRD010000390.1:0-9644 GCA_046704925.1 Opitutaceae bacterium
ACCACCCGGCGCTTGGCCGCCGCGTACGCCGCGTTGGCCCGCGCCTGCCCCTCGTTGAAAACCGTCTTGATGGCGTCGTCCATGGTTGGTCAGAGGTCAGAACCCAGAGCTCGAAAGTCGGCGGACAGAGGAAAGCGATGGGAAATCACGCGGACCCGGTTCTCCTGTTACTTGATACATGTTACTTGGCACTTGGCGTAGGCGAATCCGTCGCCACGCCTCCGCCGTCAAACGGCAGGTCCACCTTTCGGCGGAACAGGGTGCGGGGAAGCGCATACCGGTAAAAGGTGCCGATCGGGTCGGGGATGCCGTCCAGGATGCGGTCGATTTCCTTTTCGTCTTTGGCGGCCACGCTGGAACACACGCTGGAGAGGAGCTTCGCCCCCTGGCTCTTGACCCGGTCGGTGCCGCCGAAGCAGCCCGTGCAGGGCATGTTGCCGCCGGGGCACTGCGCGCCGCACCCTTGGCGCGTGGCGGGACCCATGCAGATGACCCCTTGCGCGAGAAAACATTTGTCGGGGTCGAGCAGCTTTTGGTGGGTGCGGAAAAACTCGGTGAACGTCAGGTCCGTCGGCTTGCTGTCGCGTCGCGGACACTCCTCGCAGAGCGCGATATCCTGGGCGGCAAGGACGGCGCCCTTGGGCGGGAGGCGCCCGTCGAGCAGGGCGGCGACCGCATTTTTCGTGATCTTCGGTGTCGGCGGGCAGCCGGGGATGTAGTAATCCACCGGCACGACCTGGTCGAGCGAACGCACGAGTTGATGCAGGTCGGGCAAATGCAGGTGGCGGCCATTGTCCGCCACGGTCGTCTGCGGCCTTGCCTTCGCCTCGTTCACCACGGAGGGAGCTGCCTCATAATTGAACCGCAGGATGTCCTCCCGGGTGAATTGATTCGCGAGACCGGGCACGCCGCCGGTGCAGGCGCAGGAGCCGTAAGCGATGAGGTAGCGGCTTTTGCGCCGCAGGAGGTGGGCCATGGCTTCCTGTTCGGTGGACCGGATCGCGCCATTGAGCAGCGTGGCGAAGAGCGCCTTGTCGGGCAGGGCCTCGACGTCCCGGTATTTGAAGTCCATCGCCACCGGCCACAGCACGATGTCAACGCGCTCGATCACGCCGAGGATGTCCTCGGCCAGGTCCACCACGGTTTCCTCGCACCCGCCGCACGAGGCGCACCAGTAAAAAGCGACCTTGGGCTTAGGCATGGGTGGCCTCCTTTTCGAAGGGGGATTGCGAGGCGGAGGCGCTCAGCTCGAGCCGGGTCACCTCGCGATCCCATTCCTCGGCTCTCTGCGGCAGGCCGAGCGGTCCGAGCGCCCTGAGTTTTTCCACCATGTCGTTGACGACCCGCCGGACCTTTTCGCCCTCGGCCGCGGAAATCCACTCCAACCGGAACCGCTCTTCGGCGACGCCCATGTCCTTCAGCACGCGGCGCAGGAGGCGGAAGCGGCGCAGGCATTTGTAGTTGCCCTCGGCGTAATGGCAGTCGTTGGGGTGGCAGCCGCCGATGAGCACGCCGTCGGCGCCTTTGGCGAAGGCGTCGACCACGAACTGGGGATCGACGCGCCCCGAGCACATCAGGCGGATCGTGCGGGTGTTGGCGGCGTACTTCAGCCGGGACACCCCCGCGAGGTCGGCGGCGGTGTACGTGCACCAGTTGCAGAAGAACGCCACGATGCGCGGACTCCAAGATTCGTCGGTGGGAGTGGGAAGCGGGTCGTATGCCATGAGGATTTCCTCTGTCAGACCGAGGTCGGGGCGAGCAACCCGTCGATCTCGTTGTAAATCTCGGCGTCCTCGAAGAGGTTCTGGACGATCGAGCCGGAGGGGCAGGCGGCGACGCACGTGCCGCAGCCCTTGCACAGCGCCTCATTGATGTAGGCCTTCTTCTTCTCGGGCAGAAGGGAGATGGCCGAATAGGGACAGAGCGGAAGGCACGACTTGCACCCGCTGCACTCGGCTTCGATGACGGAGGCCGTGTTGGGCTCCTGCTCGATGTGTCCCTTGTCGATGAGCGAAAAGACCTCGGCGGCCGCCGCGCCCGCCTGCGCCACCGTGTCGGGAATATCCTTGGGCCCCTGGCAACAGCCGGCCAGGAAGACGCCATCGGTGAACGTGCTGACCGGGGCGAGCTTGGGGTGCCGCTCAAGAAACCAACCCTCGCTGCTGCAACTCATGTTGAACAGCCGCCGAAGGTCGTCCGCGTCGGGATGCGGCTCGAGCCCGACCGCGAGCACCACCATGTCAACCGGCACCTTCATGATGGTGTCCAGCAGCGTATCCTCGGCCTGCACGATGAGGCGGCCACTGCCGCCATCGGTCGGATCCGGGTACACATCGGCCACCCGTCCGCGGATGAGATTCATGCCCTCCTCGGCGATCCGGCAGTAGAACTCCTCCATCGCCTTGCCCGGCGTGCGCATGTCGATGTAGAAATTGAAGATCTCGGCGTGGGTGTGTTCGTGGATGAGATGGGCGAGCTTGAGCGAATACAGGCAGCAGACGCGGGAGCACCAGCGGTTGGTGTTTTCGTCGCGCGAGCCGACGCAGTGGACGATGGCGACGCGTTGGGGCACCTGCCCGTTGCGCATCACCACTTCGCCCCCGGTGGGGCCGCTGGCGTTGACGAGGCGTTCGACCTCCAGCGCGTTGTAGACGTTCGGATAGACGCCGTAGCCGTAGTACGGCGTGCGCCGGGCGTCGAAGACCTGGAACCCGGTCGCGACGATGATCGTGCCGACCATGATATCCCGCAGTTCCACCTGCTGCTTGAAATCGATGGCCTTGCGGTCGCCGCAGGCCTCCACGCACGTCTTCTTGCACTTGCCGGTCTTCAGTTCGATGCACGTCTCGGGGTCGATGAGCGCCACCGGCGGGATCGCCTGGGGAAACGGCAGGTACACCGGCTTGCGCCGGCCGAGGCCGAGGTTGAACTCGTCGCGGAACTTCGGCTCCTTGTAGACGCACGCCGCAACGCACTCTTGGCAGCCGGTGCAGAGTTCCTCGAGCACGTAGCGCGGCTTGCGGCGCACCGTGACGCGGTAATTGCCCACGTAGCCGTCGACCCGGACCACGTCGGAATAGCTCCAGAGCGTGATGTTGGGGTGCGACCCGGCGGCGGCCATCTTCGGCGAGAGCACGCACATCGCGCAGTCGAGGGTGGGGAAGGTCTTGTCGAACTTGGCCATGTGCCCGCCGATCGTAGGCTCGCGCTCGACGAGGTAGACCTGCTTGCCGGCATTGGCCAGGACCAGCGCGGCGTGGATGCCGGCGATGCCGCCCCCGACAACCAGCACATTCGGGTTGATCGAGACCTTTTTCGTCTCGAGCGGCTTGTGCAACGGCACCCGCTGCACGGCGGCGCGGGCGAGCGCCATCGCCTTGCGGGTGGCCTCCAGGCGGTCGGAGTGGACCCAGGCGTCGTGCTCCCGGATGTTCACCATCTGGAAGTAGAAGGGATTCAAACCGCCCCGGCGGGTCGCCTCGCGAAAGGTGTGCTCGTGCAAAAGCGGCGAGCACGCGGACACGATGATGCGGTTGAGCCGGTTCTCGAGGATGTCCTGAACGATCATCTCCTGCCCCGGATCGGAGCACATGTACTTGTAGTCGCGCGCGACGACCACGTTGGGCAGGGTGGCGACGTACCGAGCCACGGCCTGGACGTCGATCGTCCCGGCGATGTTGGTTCCGCAATGGCAGATGTAGAAACCGATGCGGACGGGTTCGTGTTTCTTGGGCGTGTACATGGCTCAATCTCCCAGGGATTCGGCCAGTAGCTCGACGATATCCCGTACGATCATGGGCTTGTCGTGCGGCACCACCTTGAGGGCGTCCTCAAACCGGTAGATCTCGTACGGGCACGACACCGCGAGCACGTCGGCGCCCGTCGCGATCGCCTCCTTCACTCGGCGCTCGGACAGCCGTTCCATGCCCTTTTCCTTGAAGAAGGTGTCCAGCCACATGCCCCCCCCGCCGCCCCCACAGCAGATGGAGTTCATGCGGTTGTGGGTCATCTCGACCAGCTTGATTCCCGGAATGGCGTGGAGCAGGGCGCGCGGGCCGTCATAGAAATCAGCGCGCCGGCCCAGGCAACAGGCGTCGTGGTAGGTGACGGTGTAGTCGAGGCGCCGGGTCAGTCTCGGGCGCAGTTGGTCCAGCTTTTCGGCCAGGAGCATGTGCGTGTGGTCGACCGGGTAATCGAAGCCGTACATCGGATAGCGAATCCGAAACGCATTATAGGCGTGCGCGTCGCCGGTGATGATGCGGTTGAACCGGTACTTCTTGAAAATCTCCATGTTGAAGTCGGTGAGCGTCTCGAACAGTCCCGACTCCCAGGTGAGCTGGCCGCAGTCGCCGGCGCACTTCTCCTCATTGCCCAGGATCGCGAAGTCGATGCCCAGGGCGTGCAGCAGCTTCGCGGTCGCCCGGCTGTTGTCCTGCCCCCGGCCGTAATACGAGGTGTAGCATTCGACAAACCAGAGCACGTCGACCGGACGCTTGATCTCGGCCATGACCGGCACCGGGACCGGGGCGGTCGTCTTCCAGGCCGCCCGCTTGCGGGACGATTCGCCCATCGGATTGCCGTAGCGCAGGGTGTTCTGCAGCGTCTTCTGCAGTTCGGCGGGGATTTCCGGACGGTGAATGAGGGTCTGCTCCTTCACCAGGGGCAGGAGCACGTCGGAGAGGCGGATGCCGCGCGGGCATTTGGTCATGCAGGCGTAGCACGCCACGCAGCGCAGCATGCTGTCGGATTTGAACACCTCCTCGATGCGTCCCCGGCGCAGCAGGTTGATGATGCGTCGCGGCGGGTACTCCATGTGCTCACCGTAGGGGCAGGTTCCGGCACACGTGCCGCACTGGATGCACGTGAGAATGCGTTTGCCTTCGGGAGTCTTCAGGACGGTGTCGAGGGTCGCCCCCCGGATGTCCAGTTCGGGTTCGAGCATCACGGACATGAGGATCCTTCGTTGCAGGCGGGGAAGGGAGAAGGTGGGGGCGCGCTAGACCTCCATGGCGTCGGCGACGAGTTCGGCGAGGTCGCGGACGGCGAGCCTCCCCTCGGTGCCGGTGGTTTTCAGCGCGTCGCGGAACATCGCGATATCCTTGGGGCAGGCGACAACGACGGTCGGGACGTGGTCCAGCGCGGCGGCTTCGCGGATGCGGCTTTCGGCGGGACGTTCGTCGACCTTTTCGGCATCCTCCATCCAGATGCGCCCGCCGCCCGCGCCGCAGCAGTGGCTGTGCTCGCGGGTGCGGGGCATTTCGACGACTTCGAGACCAAGGGCGCGCAGCACGCGCCGCGGCGGCTCGTAGATGCCGTTGTAGCGGCCGAGGTAGCACGGGTCGTGAAACGTCACCCGGCCCGCCAGCTTTTTCTTCAGGGGCAGCCGGCCGGCGGCAACCAGCTCGGCGAGCACCTCGGTGTAGTGTTTTACCGGCACGCGATTGCCGTTCCACGGGTATTCGTTCTTGAGCGCGTTGAGGGTGTGCGGATCCGTGGTGACGATGGCCCGGAAACGCGCCTTGGCGAAGGCCTGCTGGTTCTTCTCCCGCAGCATCTCGAACAGGCCTTCCTCGCCGACGCGCCGCACGTCGTTGCCGGCGTTGCGCTCCGCCTCGTAGAGCAGGCCGAAGTCGAGGCCGGCCTGGCTGAAGACTCTGGCCGTCCGACGCGTGATCTCCTCGCAGCGCGGGTCGTAGGAGGCGTAATCGCCGACGAACCAGAGGTACTCCACCGGCTCCTTGCGGGCGTCCTTGATCTTGAGGCCCGAGGCCTGCACCCAGCGGGCGCGCATCCGGTCCGACTTGCCGAAGGAATTTCCGTAGCGGGTGAGGTTCGCGAGCATGTCCTGCACGCCGCGTTGGACGGCGCCCCGACTCACGAGCTGGCGGCGGAGCATGACGATGAGCGGCACCTGTTCGTTCCAGACCGCGCATCGTTGCATGCACGCCAGGCAGGTGGTGCAGGCCCAGAGCTCGGCCTCAGCGATGACGCCGCCGATGAGCGCCGGCCGGCCGTCGCCGTTCCCCGCCAGGCCGGTTTCCATCATGTGCCGCTTGAGCTTTTGGATGATCTGCTGGGGCTGCAGGGGATAACCGGCGGCGGTGGCGGGGCAGGCGCGGTCGCACCGGCCGCACTCGGCGCAGGAGAAGCCGCTGAAGAGCTGCTTCCAGGTGAATTCCTCCCAGCGGGCGGCGCCGGAGGTGAAATCATCGCGCGCGCCGGCAATGGCAAGGTCGCCCGGCGGCCGGACGGCGGCATTGCTGAAGAAGGCGTTGAACGGCGATGCCAGCAGATGGAGGTGCTTGGAGTAGGGGAGGTAGACGAGGAACCCGAGCACGATCACCATGTGCGTCCACCACATGGCCGTGGCCAACGCCTCGGCGCGGCCGGGCGGGAGTCCGGTGAAAGCCCGGGCCAACCGGCTGCCGAACGGAGCCCACGCCTCGGCGTGGGCTCCGGCGGCCGCGATGCGGAAGGCGGAGCCGAACAGCATCGTAAGCATCAGCAGGCCGATGAGGCCGAGGATGAAATTGGCGTCCGGGCTCAGGTGCAGGTGCGGCGGGGCGCAAAACAGGCGCCGGGCCAGCGCCGCCGCCAACGCCACCAGGACCAGCACCGAAAACACCTCGAGAAAAAGCACGACGACACCGACTTCGTCCGGGTAGGGGATGGGCAGGCCGGGGAACAGGCCGCGCACCAGCGCCCAGTTGAAGCAGGCGGCGTAGACCATGAAGCCCCAGAAGGTCAGGAAATGCGCCCAGCCGATGCTCGGTTCGCCGAAGATGCGCGGTTGCAGCAGCACGTTCTTGAGAGCATGCCGGGCGCGACGGAGAGGCTGGTCGATCCGGTTTTCGGAACGGCCGCGGCGGACCAGACCGACCAATTGCCACACCCGCCACCCGAAGACGGCGAACGCGGCCACCGTCAAGCACCACAGAATCCCCACCCCCGGCAGACCCAGCACGGAGATTTGCACGGGATTCATGGGACGTCAGCCTTTCCGGGCCCGGACCTTGTCGTTCAACAACGGCAGCAATTCCACGGCGTCCCCCACCACGCCGTAGTGGGCGCCGGCGAAAATCGGTGCCTTGGGGTCGGTGTTGACGGCGATGATGCATTCGGAGTTCTGCATGCCGTCCCAGTGTTCCGGCGCGCCGCTGATGCCGAATGCAAGGTACACCCGCGGCTTCACGGACATGCCGGATTTGCCCACCTGCCGGCTCAGCGGCAGCCACCCCTGGTCGATCACCGGTCGCGAGGCGCAGACGGCGCCACCGAGCGTCTGGGCGAGTTCTTCGGCAAGCTGGACGTTGTCTGCCGATTGGATTCCGCGGCCTACCGCCACGAGCACGGTCTGTTTGGTGATGTCGACGTCGCCGGCGTCCGGCTCGATGAATTGCTGGAACGCGATCCGGGGCTGCGGGACCGGCAGGGTCAGCCGTTCGACCGGCGGCGCCTGCTCGCTCCGGCCCGGGTCGGCCGGGAAGGCCCCCGGATAGATGCTGACGATGGCCCGGGCCAGCTTCACGTCGGACAGGATCTTGCCGCCGAACAGCTGGCTGGTGAATACCACCACGCCGTCTTCGGCGCGCGCGGCCTTGCAGAAGTTCACCAAGGGCAGTTGCGTGCGCGCGGCCAGCCGCGCGCCCAGGCCGAAGGAGACATTGGTGCCGCCCAGCAGCACCAGGTCATACGGCTTCTGCCCCAGCAGGTGCTGCAACACCGCCACGGCCGCATCGCTGGAGGGCTGCTCCAGCGTCGGATCCTCTACGACCAGCACGCGGTCAGCGGCGCCGAGCCGGGCCGCCACGCCGGCGACGGCCTGGCCCAGGACCACTGCTTCGACCGGGCATTGCAGGGGCGTGGCGAGGTTGCGGGCCGCTCCGAGCATTTCGAACGTGATGTCGGCCACCGCGCCGCGAAGATGTTCGGCCAGAACAAGGATTCCTGCGTTCATGGCATCGTTCCGTGGTTCAGGGTTGGGGGATGCCGCGTTCGGCGAGCAGGGCGGCGATGCGATCGGCCACCTCCTCGGAGGGACCCTCGATCATGGTGGCCTGACCCGCGGCTTCCGGCTTGTACAACCGCTCGAGCTCGAACGTGGTCGGCGGGCCGGCCGGCGTGAGGTCCACGGCCTCGACCTTGGCCGATTTCATGGCGGCGCGGACTTTGGCGACCGGAACGTAGCGCGGCGGCTTTTCGGCGGATTGAATGCCCAGGACGGCCGGCAACGGCACCTCGAACCTGCCCCGGAGGCCGCCCGAAAACTCTTTCAGGGCTGTGACCTTGCCGTCCTTGGGCGTGATCCCGCACACGACGCCCAGGAAGGGGAGATGGAGCAATTCCGCCAGGTAGGCGGCGACTTCACCTTCCAGATCGTCGATCGCCTGGGAGCCGGGCAGAATCAACGTGTCCCCGGCGGGCGGGGTGGCGAGCGAGGAAAAGTAAGCCGCAAACGCCCGGGCGATGGCCACGGTTCCCAATCCGGCCTGGCCCGGCGCGATCTTGACGGCTCGATCGGCCCCTTTTGCCAGCGCGGTGAACAGGGCATCATCGACCTCCGGCGCATCCAAAGTGACCACGGTGACCGTCCCGCCGTGTTTTTCCTTCAGCAGAAGCGCTTGTTCCAACGCATGTTCGTCAGGATCACTCAGCTTGAATCGGAGAAATTCGGTGTCCAATGACCGGCTGTCGCCGGCGACATTCAATTCCTCCACCGTGTCGGGTACCATCTTCAGCAGCACGTATAAGTTCATATGCTGAATCGGACTGCGTGGTTAACCGGAGAACCGTCCATCGGGAACGAGGCCTAACAAGCGGGGCGCTGGACGCTTATCTCAATTGGGGATCGCCTAGTCAAATTCCGGCCGGCATGCCGGACGGTAAGAAGGCGCGGCAGGCCCACCAGAATTCAAGCTAATGTATTCCACCCGGATATCTGACGGAAGGGGAACGCCGCTGGTGGCGCCTTGGCCGGCGCGACGATCAGACGGTCCGCGCTTCGGCCCCAGCCATTTCCAAGGCGGCGGCGGTGACGCGGTCTGCGGCCGTGTTCACCGCTTCGCGGACGCCGGCCGTCATCTCAGTGCCGAGGCTGAAAGGATCCGCCACCTCGATCGCAAAGGCGCGGACTACCCGCGGCATCGCCAGCTCCAGAAGCCGGCCCAGCGCCAGGGTCTCGCCGACTCCCAACATGTGTGGCGTCGCGGTGGAAACACTGGCCAGATTGGCGGCGTCGATTTCACGGACCTGGCCGGGCGGTGTTCGGCCGGTCTGGATGGAGTCCACCAGCACGACGCCGGTGCGGCCGACGATTTCGTCGAGCAGAGCCAACCCCATCTCGGTCGTGGCCCTGACCTCGATGCGCGAATCGGTGCGCAGGCGTTCGCGGGCGGCTTCGGCCACATGCAGGCCCACAGCGTCGTCGGTGAGGACGTCGTTGCCGAGACCAAGAATCAGGATGGGGGCGGTTGCCTCGGGCATGGCGGTTCCGGGCGCTTCAAGGCGGCGGCGCTACTCCTGGACCAGTTCGCGCAGGAGCTGGCGGTGGGGGTCGTAGAGGCGGACTTTGAGGGGGGTATGGCCGGGGAGGGCGTGGGTGGCGCAGCCCAGGCAGGGGTCGTAGGCGCGGAAGGCCATCTCGA
>JBJKRD010000391.1:0-11028 GCA_046704925.1 Opitutaceae bacterium
AACACCCAGTCCTTGCGCGAATCCTTGCTGCTCGAACTGCGGCGCGGTGCGATCGTGCTGGCGGTGCTCGCCTGCCTCAAGCAGGAGCGGTACGGCTACGCGCTGAAAAGCGCGCTGGCCGGGTACGGGATCGAGATCGACGAAGGCACCCTGTACCCCCTGCTGCGCCGCCTCGAGGGGCAGAAGCTCCTCGCCAGCCGTTGGTCGATCGAGGAACAGCGGCCCCGCCGCTACTACCGCCGCAACGCCGCGGGCGAAGAGCTGCTCCGCGGCCTGACCCGGGAATGGAAGACCCTCAACAAGAACCTCGAATCATTGCTGCCATGACTGCCGACAAGCCCGCCGAATTGATCGAACGCTACCTTTACGCCGTGGCCCAGGAACTGCCGCGGGCGCAACGGGAGGACATCATCCGCGAGTTGCGGACCCTGATCGAAGACAAGCTGGAGGCGCACACCGGCGCCGCCTCGCTGGCGCCGGAGGCCGCCCAGGTCGCCAACATCCTCCGCGAGCTGGGCGCGCCCGGCACGGTCGCCCGGCGGTATCACGCCGGCGTCCAACACCTCGTCGGTCCCCGCCTCTATCCGGTCCTGCTCCGGGTGCTCAAGATCGGGCTGGCCGCGCTGGCCCTCGCCCTGGCGCTCGCGGCCGTCTTGAGCCACGCGACCATGCCGGCCGCACCCGGGTTTAAGTTTCCCTGGAGTGTGTTCCCCACCCTCCTGGGACACTATGTCGGGGCGGCCGTGACGTTTTTCGGGTGGACGGTGCTGATTTTTGCCGTCCTGGAACGCCTCCGGCCCGAACGCGCGTCGGCGCCGGAGCGGTGGGATGTTCAGCAGCTTCCCCCCATTCCAGACGTTGAGGAGAACCGGGTCAGCGTTCCCGGCCTCGCCGCGGAGACTGCCCTGGTGCTGGGGATCCTTGCCATCCTGAACTTCGCGCCGCAATGGGTGGGCGTACTCACCGTCAGCAATGGTCGGACCGGATTCCTGCCCCTTGCCGATCTCGGCTTCGTCCTGCCGGTGGCGGTGATCGACGTGTGGCTCGGATTCGCCGTGGTCCTCAAGATCGCCGTGCTGGCCCAACGCCGCTGGACGCGGAGCACCCGCTGGCTCGAAGTGGCGGTCGGCGCGATGGCCGCCGTGGTCGCCTACCTGATCGTGACGCGTTCCCATCTCCACGCCCCGCCCGGCGTGCCGCAGCTCGACCCCGCCATGCAGGTGCTGGGCCGGCTCTTCTTCATCATTCCGTTCGCGGTCGCCATCCAGCCGGTGCTGCGGATCGTCAAATTGCTCCGGCCGGCCCGACCCGCGGCTGGTGCCGTGTCATGACCCGCGGGCCGGCGACCAGCCGCCGCGTCCCCATCCTTCCGCCATGAAAATCCCTGCCCTTCGTCCCCGCCTCCGATTAGGGGTCGCCTCCGCCGCCCTGGCCGCCAGTCTTTCCGCCATGGCTGCAGCCCCTGCCCCTCCGCCGTCCGCGCCACCGTTGGACTCCGGCGTGTTCGCCTGGGATTCCCTGGCCGTGCGACCCACGAAGGTCGGCGCCCGGCGGGATGTCTTCGATTCCCCGACGGCGACCCTGGCGAATCTCGAATGCCACGTCACCACGGTCAAACCCGGCGAAGCGCCGCATTCCGCCCATCGGCATCCCGACGAGGAGTTGCTCATCATCAAGGAGGGCACCATCGCGGTGACGATCAACGGCGTCCGGCGGGAGGCGGGACCGGGCGCGGTCGTATTCCTCGCCGCCAACGACCTGCATGGCCTGCGCAACCCCGGGCCGGCGCCGGTCACCTACTACGTTTTGCGCATCGTCCCGCGCGATCGCACCCGGCCCGACACGGCCGGCCGTTGAGCCGGCCCGCCCCTGCAGCACGACGCCATGCCCGACGTGGATCTCCTCGCTGGGCTTCTCCGGGGAGCCTCGCGCATCCTGGTCTTCACCGGCGCCGGCATCTCGACGGACAGAGGGATGCCGGATTTTCGCGGGCCGGAGGGCGTCTGGCGTCGGCGGCAGCCGGTTTACTACGACGATTTCATGCGCTCCGAGGCGGCGCGGATCGAGCACTGGGAATACAAGCTGGAGGCCTGGCCGGCGATCCGCGATGCCCGGCCAAACGCCGTTCATGAGGCCGTCGCCCGCCTCGATCGGACCGGGCAGCTGTTGATGACCGTGACGCAGAACATCGACGGCCTCCATGCCCGGGCGGGCCTGCCCGCCTCCCGGCTCGTCGAGTTGCATGGCACCAACCTGGAGGTGGAATGCCAGCGCTGCGGCCGGCGCAGCAATCCGGAGGCACATTTTGCCGCCTTCCGGCGGACGAGGCAGCCACCGGCCTGCGATTGCGGCGGCTGGCTCAAGCCCGCCACCATCAGCTTCGGTCAGGTGCTGCGCGAGACCGACCTCGAACGAGCCGCCGCCGCCGCCGAAACCTGCGATCTCGTGATCGCGCTCGGGTCCACCCTTTCCGTCTACCCCGCGGCCCGAATTCCGTTGCTCGCCGCCCAACGCGGTGTGCCCTACGTGATCATCAATCGCGGGCGCACCGAGCACGACGGGCTGCCGTCCGTCACGATGCGCCTGGAGGGCGACGTCGGCGCGCTCTTCCCGCCCGCCGTGGCCGCCGCGATCCCCGGTCGTCGCTGAGCTGGGCGCCCGTCTGGAGCAACCCTGGCGCCCCGGCCATCACCAGTGCTCAACCCAAGGCCGCGACGGCGCCCTGGTAGGCGGCCGGCATTTCCGCCGGCGCGGTGACGGTCATCGCAAGATCGCGCAGCAATCCGTCGCGCAGGCCATAAATCCAGCCATGCACGGCGAGCTCCTGGCCCCGTTCCCAGGCATCGCGGACGATCGTGGTCTGGCAGACGTTGGCGACCTGCTCGATCACGTTGAGCTCACTCAAGCGGTCGCAAGCCGCCGCCTCGTCGGGCACAGCGGCCAGGCCGGTCGCATGCTTTTCGCGTACGTCCTGGAGGTGGCGGAGCCAATTGTCGCTCAGGCCGATGCGATCGCGGCGGAACGCCGCCCCCACCCCGCTGCAGCCGTAGTGACCGCAGACGATGATATGGCGAACCTTCAGCAAATCCACGGCGAACTGCATGACCGACAGGCAATTGAGGTCGGTGTGGACGACGAGATTCGCGATGTTGCGGTGGACGAACAGTTCTCCCGGCGGCAGCCCGACAATTTGATTGGCGGGTACCCGGCTGTCGGCGCACCCGATCCAGAGGTAGGCGGGCGATTGCTGCCGGGACAACCGGCGGAAGAACTCCGGGTCCTGCTGCCGGATGCCGGCCGCCCAGGCCCGGTTGCTTTCGAAGAGCTGGCTGAGAATTCGCATGGTGAGTCGTGCTGACGGCGCGGGTCCAGAGGGGAACCCGCCACCCGGTTTCGGGACCGCGTACGAAAGCGCACACCCCGTCACGCGCAACCTGGATGCGCATTTTCCTGGCCGCGGCTTCCCGCCCATCAGCCGGGTCGCGCCTTCGCGCACCGCCGCTCCACCAGCGACGAGCCGCCGAGTGCGATGACCTTCGTTCCGCCCTCCACGGCATAACCGACTGCCTCGTGGAATCGTCGGGCAGCCTCATTCCGTTCGAGCACCCAAAGGACGATGCGCCGTGTTCCGCGCAACCACAATTCGTCCTCCGCCTGCGCCACCAGCGACCGTCCAAAGCCGCGCCGCCAGTCTCCTGGTCGCACCTATAGCGCAGAGATTTCGGCTTCGCCCGCCGGGCCGCCATCGCGACCGGGACCGAAGGCCAGAAAGCCCGTCACCTCGCCGCCTTCCTCGGCCAGCAGGATGCCCGGGGGCGTGGCGGTCAGGCCCCGACGCCAGCCCTCCGCCCGGGCGGAGGGCGGCAGATTCGCCAGCACGCTTTCGGGTACGATGCCGGCATAGGCCGCGCGCCACGTCCCGACGTGGATCTGCCCGATGGCGCCGGCATCTTCGACGGTGGCCCAGCGGATCATGGTGGGCGGACGATCGACGCTTCCGGAGCCGGACGCGACCGGCCGCGGCGATGAGCGTGTCGGCCCGGCCGATCCGATCGCGCCCGCCGCCCCCGTGATGCACACCCAGGCGCCGAGGCAGGCTCCCGAAAAACGCCCTGAAAACACGGCCGGATTCTGCTAGGGTGCCGCACCCAAGAATGAAAATCCAGATTCCCGAAGGTCTCAAGATGACCGCCCCGTCGAACGCCTGGGGCAAGATTCTCACTGCGACCCCGGTGATCATGACGGTCGTGGCCACGGCCCTCGCCGGACTCGCCTCCAGCGAGATGACGCGCGCCCAGTATGCACGTTCCCTGGGCGCGCAACAGCAGGCCAAGGCCGGCGACCAGTGGAGCTTCTTCCAGGCGAAACGCCTGCGGGCCTCCCTGCAGAGCGCGACGCTCGATCTCCTGCGGGCGACCACCGATGTCCGCCCTTTGGGCGCCGAGCTAACGGCAAAGCTCGATTCGGGCGCCGCGGCGGCGCTGCTACGGGGCGAATTGCCGGCGCCGCCCAAACCCGCGCCGGTGACACCGAACGTGCAGACCGCCCTTGACCTCCTGGCCGCCGGCCGGCCGGATGCGGAAATTGCCGCCGCGCTTTCCCGGGTGCCGGATCGCTCGTTGACCGATGCAGTGCTCGCCGCGCGCGCCCGGGCCGACACGTTCGACGCCGCAACCTCGCCGATCAACCGGGCCCTCGACACCTTGGAGCAGTCGCTGGCTGGGGGCCCGCGTGACACTCTGCGGGATTTCACCGCCGCCCGCGCCCGCTAGGACGCGGCGCGCTATGACCAGGAGGCGCGCCTCAACCAGGCGGTCGGCGAAGCCATCGAACTCCAAGTCCGCAAGAGCAACCTGATCGCGGACCGCCATTTCGTGCGCAGCCAGCGCTTCTTCTTCGGCATGCTCGCGGCCCAGGCCGCGGTGATCGTCTCGACCTTTTCGCTCGCCGCGCAGAAGCGGTCCATCCTTTGGACGCTTGCCGCCGTCGCCGGCCTCGCCGCCATTGCCTTCGCGGTCTACGTCTACTTTTACGTCTGAACCAACGAGGCGCGGGCCCCGGTCTGCCTCGCTGCGGGACCGCGATCAACAAGGTCGCCGGCGGAGCCTATTGACGCCCAGCGCGCCCCGCAGCAGCAGCCAGGAGGCGACGATCAGGAGCGGTGACGAGTACACTCCGGGCATGAATCGCCCCAGGTAAAGCGAACCGCCGAGATGGCCCAGGCCGTTGCCAATCATGATCACGCCAAGGGGCATCGCCGCCCAGACCAGCGGTCGGACCGC
Source organism: Opitutaceae bacterium (assembly GCA_046704925.1). Taxonomy (GTDB): domain Bacteria; phylum Verrucomicrobiota; class Verrucomicrobiia; order Opitutales; family Opitutaceae; genus Fen-1467. The sequence continues at coordinate 5,283 of JBJKRD010000391.1, forward strand.
GCGGAACGCCAGGGGAGTCAAGATTACCAACAGCAGGATGCCCGCGATCAGCCCGGCCAGCCATACCCGGAACGAAAAGACGGGCAGCGGCATCCACGGCAGGCGATCGCGTATCGCGCGCACCACCGGATTGTAAACCGAAAGGAAATCCGTCAGGGCCTCGTCGGTGACGTGCAGGGCCAGGGCTCCCGCCAAGGCGAGCCACGCCCAGCCAAACCGGGCCGACCGTTTCCGCGACTCCGGCGCGGTGACGATGGGTCGAGCGTTCACCGGCAACGACGAATAACAACGCTCCCGGCATCGTCGCGAGCGCAAAACGGCCCGCCCGGCAACGCCTGAATCCGGACCCGGGGCGCGGGCAAAGGCCCGGGAATTCCACCGTCAATCCTGCTTGGCCTCCGCTGGCCCCCGCGTCTGCCATTCCGCGGGGCTGAGCACCTTCCAATAGATCCCGTAGCGCTGATGATGCACCTCGTAATACGGCTCCAAGGTCACGTCCCGGGGATGGCCGAGACCCTGGGTGACAAAGGTCAGGGGCACCCCGGACAGCGGCGCGACGTGCTCGAGCAGGCGGGCGGGATCGCCCACGAGTTGGGGTTCCGGCGGCACCGGTATCTTGACGAAGTCCTTCTGGTCCGGCGCCTCCTGGCCATCCGGGGGCAGGCCGGCGGTGCCCAGCTCCCCGGCCAGTACAATCGGTCCGTACAGGAAGGCGACGATGTCCGGACTTCCGGGCAGCGTTTCCGTGTGGAGCGCCATGGGCAGGCCGATGGTCACGCGGTCGCCGTCATGCCATTCCCGCCGGACGGTCACATAGCCGTCGGCCGCCGTCGTCGGCACCGCCTCGTCGTTGACCCGCACGGTGATTCCCGGATGCGCCCAATCCGGCTGGCGGATCTGCAACGCCAACGTGACTGGCCGGCGCAGATTGAAATAGAGCCGGCTGGACGGTTCGTCCGGAAAACCCGTCTCCTGTCGCAACGTCATACCCTGGTCCGCCCAGTTTAGGACGGAAGGGATGAACAGATTCACGTACAGCGAATCCGTCCCATGGGCGTAGATCATCTCCCCGTATTTGGCGTGGTTCTCCATCCCGGTGCCGAAGCAGCACCAGAAAGACCGCTCCGGCGTCGAATAGGTTTTGAAACGCCCCTCCTGGAGCGGCATAAAGTAGCAGAGCATGCCGGTGTCCGGGTCCTGCGACGCGAGGATATGGTTGTAGAGCCCGCGTTCGTAGAAATCCATGGTGGTGGCCGACGGCGCCCAGCTCCAGACGTGCTCGGTCAGCTTCAGCATGTTGTAGGTGTTGCAGCTCTCGCAGGTGACGGCCGTGAGATGCCGCGCAAACTGATCGAGGGGGTAAAAGTGCTCATCGTCGCTGTTGCCGCCGATGACATACGAACGCTTCAGTGCGACCTCATCCCAGAAGTATTCCGCGATGCGCCGGTAGGTCGGATCGCCGGTCAGTTCGAATTCCCGCGCCACGCCGATGATTTTGGGAAACTGGGTGTTGGCATGCAGTCCGTTGAGATCGTCGATACCCTTGGCCAGTGGGTCGATCACGGCATGGTGGTTGAAGGCCTCGGCCAGCCGCAGGTCGTCCGGATTGCCGGTCACGCCGTACAGGTTCGCCAGCACCTCGTCCATCCCCCCCTGCTCGGTCTGCAGCGAGGCCTGCATCTCGGCGGGCGTCAGGCGGTCGACCCGGAATTTCACCCAGGCGGCGAGGCGCCTGAGGACGTCCAGCGCCTGTTGATTTCCCGTGTGGACGTAGGTGTCGAACAATCCGGCCATGATCTTGTGCATGGTGTACCACGGCGCCCAGACCGGCTTGCGGGCGTCGACCCGGTCAAAGAACGACTCGGGAAAGGCGGACAGATAGCCGGGATGATAACCCTGCGCCGGCAGGTTTTCCTGGCACTTGGCCAGCGCCGCGACGATGTGCGCGGTCCGCTCCTTCAGGCGCGGGTCGCCGGTGCTGGCATACATCAGCGAGCAGGCTGACAGGTAATGTCCCAGGGTGTGGCCCCGCAGTTCCGAGCCGGGGCTCTCCCAGCCCTGCAGCGGCTTGGCCCACGACTCCAGCCCGGCGGTCACCCGGAACATCAGAAGCAGCCGGTCGGGATCGATCGAAAGCAGAAGTCGCCGATCCAGGTCCTGCGCCCGCTTGAACGGGCCGTCGAGCAGGCGCACTTGCGTGAGGTCAAATTTCGTGGCGACGATCTTCGGGGGAGTCGCGAAGCCGGCGGGCAGGAGCGGACACGCGGTGGCAACCAATAGCGTCAGCAGGGTGTGTTTCATGGCGGCTGGCCGAAAGGAAAACACCGTCGCCCGCCCGGCACAAGCGGACAGGAAGGACGGCGATCGGCCGGCGGCAGAAAGGGGGGGGACCCCGATCGCGCCGGGACCTGGCATCGAACCCACCGGGAGCGTCGCGCGGGGACCGCCTTCGCTCGCCGATACGCGGGCAAAGGCGGCCGCATCCCCGTTGGTCCCGGCTATTCCGCCAATAAGGTCCGGATCGCCGGCCGCGGCGGCGGCGCCATGCCGTCGCCCAGGTAGAATCCCGTATGCGTCGGCTGGTTGTAGGCGACATTCTGCCAAGCCACGCTCAGGCGATAAACGGGATCGTGCATCAACGTGTAGAACCGGTGGGCCGTGGGGATCGTCGTGGTGTAGATGCGGAGCTCCTGGTTGTCCGCCGTGCGCCAGACGACCTCCTCGCGCCAGTCGCCGAGGATATCGGCGCACAGCGCGGGCGTGGCCTTGGTGCCATTGTTCGAGACGCAATGCTCGGCGGTCAACAAGGTCGTCTCCGTGCCCTCCTGCCAGTTCCATTTGGAGATGACGTTGCGGTCCAGCAGCTCGCGCAGCAGGTCGCCGTCCCACCACACTGCGAAATTGCAGGAACGCGGCTTGCGCTCCGAGATCCTTACCCCCTTGCACGTGTAGAGCCCGTCGCTGGGATTCGACCAGCACTCCGATCCGGCAAAACGCGGGTCGATGTCCGCCGACATGCCCCGGCCCGCATCCTTGACGGACGGCAATGCCCAGAGCAACTCGCCGGTGCGGGCGTCGCGAAAATCCCCGCCGGAGCTGGGCGACGGCCGTTCATGGACCATGAACACCTCCAAGCCGGGCCGCTCGGGGTCGAGATCGGACACGTGCAGGGCGTCGCCGTGCCCGCGTCCGGTCGAATAGCGGCCCTGGCCGTCGTCGTCGATGACGCAGGCGCCGTAGATGATCTCATCCCGGCCGTCGCCGTCGACGTCGGCCACGGCCAGTTGATCGTTTCCCTGGCCGCGGTACGCCGCGTTGCCCGGCGTGCCATCGTCGCTGTCAAAGGTCCATACGTGGGTGAGCCGGCCGCCCCGCCAATTCCATGCCGCCAGCACCGCCCGTGTGTAGTAGCCGCGGCACATCACCACGCTCGGTCGCTCGCCGTCGAGATAGGCGATGCACGCGAGGAAGCGGTCCGAGCGGTTGGCATAGGCATCGCCCCAGGCCGCCACATCGCCGCGCGGCGGCAGGTAGTCGGCGGTGGCCAACGCCCGGCCCGTCGCGCCCTCAAATACGGTCAGGTACTCCGGCCCCCGAAGAATGCGCCCCTCCAGCGAGGCCACCCGCCGGGCGCCGGTCCCGTTCTGGCCCCCGGTTCGACCTGTTGACGGCACGGTGGCACCCGCGGGCTCGCGCCAATCCGCGTGAGCGTCGCCGAGCACCCGGCCGGTGCCGTCGACCGTACCGTCGGCCGTCTTGCAGACAAACTCCGCCCTCCCGTCGCCGTCGAGGTCATAAACCATGAATTGGGTGTAGTGCGCCCCCTCGCGGATGTTCCGGCCGAGGTTGATCTGCCACAGAAACGTGCCGTCCAGCCTGTACGCTTGGAAGACCGGCTCGGTCGTCATGCCGGCAAACGCGTTGTCCTGCCCCTTCCCCACCTGGTGCACGATGATTTCATATTCGCCGTCACCGTCCAGGTCGCCCACCGAGGCGTCGTTCGGCGCATATCCCGGAGGCGTGCGCAGGGGAATCGAAAGGTACGGCCGCGCCGGCGCGTGGGCCGGGAGCGTGAAGCGGGCGCTCGCCGCCTCTTCACGGCCTGCGAGCACCGGCCGGACGAAGTAGGCGGTGGTTGAGTCGAGATCGGCTTTCGTGTCCACGAAGTCCGTCGGCCCGGTCAACGGCCGGTCATTGAGGCGCACCGGCACCCCGCCCGCCGTCGCCCGGTACACATTGAACGCGAGGGCCGCGGGATCCGTACCCAGCAAGCGCCAGCCCACCCAGACCTTGCCCCCACCTTCGTTGATGGCCACCACGCCCCGCCCGAGATTCTCCATCAACCGAGGTCGCGTTTCGCCGGCGTGCAGCGCCGCTCCGGCCAGAAACACTGCCAGACCGGCGGCGCGAATCGGAGGTGACCAAACGATGGCAATATATCGGCTCATGTCAGTTGGATGGAAAGGCGTCCGTCCCGGCCTGACCTCGGGCCCCGGCGAACGGGCGGAGGATCGGGGCAGCGGGCTCAAGAGGTACAATCTCACCGCTAGCCATAAGGGCGACGCACGGCCAGCCGCGGTTGTCGGCGGCCGCCACAATAGAATTCCGGCTTCTGGCGCCCATTCGCAGGCCGAGGCACCGCGGGCGGCGGCGGGGCCGGTTCGCGCCGCGATCGGAGCCGGCCCGCCTACGGAGGCGCCAGTTCCAGGCCGGTGATCTTCAGGGCAAAGGCGTATTGGCACGGCTGCTCGGCCGGCATCGTCACCTTCAGGCCCTCCGCGTCCTGCCGGAAAGCCAGGTCGCCGTCGTGCCCGAGCAACTCGACCCGGGTGGTCCGGCCCGGCGGCGCAAGACCGGCCGCCAGCGACGTGATCACGGCCTGCTCGCCGGGCCACGCCATCAAGATGGCATAAAGCGTGTTGCCCTTCGTCGTGAAGCGGATGTCCCGCCCCGTGTAATGCGCGCCTCGCGCCAGTTCGAGCGTCCCCTCGCCCACCGTCGTCCACGGCCGGGTGCCGTAGATCGCGTCGCCGTTGACCTTGAGCCACTGCCCGATGCCCAGCAGGAGCTGCACCTGCTCCGGCGGAAGCGTGCCGTCGGCCTTGGGCGCGAAGTTCAGGAGCAGGTTGCCGTCGCGGCAGACGTTCTCGATGAGATGGGAGACGATCGTGTCGACGTGCCAATAGTGTGCGTCGGTGAGATAGCCCCAGCGCTGAAAGACCGAATCGTCCACCTGGAACGGTTCCGCCTGCCGCGTGGTCGGGGCGCGCCCCTGCCGCTCGTAATCGTGCACACTGCCGGCCAGGTAGGCGGCGTCCTTGGTGGCGATGCTGACCTGTTTGCCCCACTCGGCGGCCCGGTTGTAGTAGTAGGCGGCGACTTTCAGCTTCAACGGATCATAGATCCGGGCGTTCACCCCGTTGTCGAAAAAGAGCAGGTCGGGCCGATATTTGTCGATCAGTTCGTCGTTCTTTTCGACCCAGAGCTGCAGAAAGCGGGTCAGGTTCGCATCGGTATGATCGACCCAGTAGAAGGTGGCGTATTTCGGATCGTGCAGGTCGGTCTTCAGGCCCGGCAGCGGGTTGATGAAGGTGTAATGCTCGATGCTGTGATTGGACACGCCGAACTTGAGGCCGACCTGGCGGACCGCCCTGGCCAGGTCGCCGATCAGATCCCGCTTCGGTCCCATGCGCGCCGCGTTCCACGGATTCAGGGCGCTGTCCCACAGCGAGAAGCCGTCGTGATG
>JBJKRD010000392.1:0-3647 GCA_046704925.1 Opitutaceae bacterium
GCACGTGGCCGAGGCCCTGCTGGCGGGCACCGTGGACTACACGCGGCGGCAGGGGGCCCGGATCCTCGAGGGCTATCCGTGGGACCCGGCGGTGAAGGGCGCGGCGGCGACGAGTCTCTACGTGGGCACGCTGCCGTGGTTCCGACGCGCCGGCTTCAAAGTCGTGTCGCGGCTCGTGCCGCACCGGCCGGTCGTGCGGCGGACGCTGAGCTGAGCGGGTCCTGATTGGCCGCAAAGAGGCGTAACGCGGCTCCGCCGCAGCCGAACGCCGATATGGGAATGGCCGCCAAAAAGCTCAAAAATCGTCAGCGGCTTCGATTGCGCCCGTGGACGCGCCTATAGGCGCGACGGAGACACCGTAGCGACCAGCGACTCTCCTTGAGCCTTTTTGCGGCCCCAAAAATCCTCGCGCGCCGCGGAGATTTGGACCTACAGCAATGCAAACGGCGCAGAACGGGGAGCGGCCGTTGCGGATCACGGGCCCTTGGCTGCCCAAAGCCTGAAGCTCCCGCTGTGATTTGTGTGGCATATCCCGTGGACGTTTTTTGCGGCACAGAGTACACGGAGGGGGAGGAGGGCACTGAGGTTTTTTGGGAGGAGTGCCTGGCCGCAAGAAGGCGCAAAAAGCGCAAAAGGGGGGAACTGCCGTTGCGGATCCGGTGCCTTGGCCGCTTAAAGCCTACAGCTTACAGCCTAAGGCTTCCGCTGGATGGCCGCAAAGAGACGCAGCGCGGCGGAGCCGCAGCCAAATCCAGGAGAACTTTTTTGACCACAGATTTCGCGGATTGACACGGATAGAACCGAGGCGCGGCATCCCGTATTGATCCGTGCCATCCGTATGATCCGTGGTTGGCTTGCGATTGAGAGGATCCATGGGAATCTTCGCGGTCCGCGAGGATTTGGACTTACAGCAGCGCAAAAGGCGCAAAACGGGGGGAGCTTCCCGTGCATCCCTTGCCTGACCAGCTTTAAGCTTACCGCTTTAAGCTTCCGCCCTGTTCCGTGCCGCCTTGTTGGCCAACTGGTCACCCGCCGGCCGCCGGCAGGGTCAGTTCGATCTCCGCCTGCTGGATCGGGTCGCCACCGGGGGACTCCTTCGTGACGCCGGGGGCGGGGGAGACTTCCAGATCGAAGCGCCCGGTGGCGGCGTCGAAGTGCACCGGGCCCGCCGTGCCCGTGCGGGCGGTGGCCAGCGGGGCGCGCGGCGCCCAGCCAAACAACCGCACCGGCGGTTCCCCTTGGGCAAAGGTCACGGTCGCGGTCACCCGCCCGCCCGCGTCGGTCAGGCGGGCGATCCGTTGACGGCCGTTGGTCACGAATTTCCCCTCGTCGCCGAGGAACGCCAGCCCGGAGGGGCCGATCGGGGCGACGACATAGTAGGCGGAGCCATCGGCGGAGAGTTTTTGCTCAAACTTCCGCCCCGCCTTCAGGTGGCGGAGCTTGCCGCCGGCGGGCTCCCAGACGACGACGTCGCCGGCGAGCCCGAAGGCGGACGCGGACCACCTCACGGTGTTGTCCGGCCCGTGCCGGGCGTAGGCAAAAACGTACGCCGTGCGCAGCGCCCCCTGGTCGGTGTACGTCCAGGCCACCATCGGGGCGGCGCCGGGGGCGGCGGCATCGGCGGCGTACATGGCGTCGGCCGGCACGATGGGAACGTCGGGTTTGACGATGACCCCGTCGGGCCGGACGGCGCGCAGCAGGTTGGCCCGGTCCTCGGCGCCGAGCGCGTCACCCACGCCCACCATGCCGCCCGAAAGCGTGGCGAGCCGCAGGTTGTCGGTCTCGCGGCTCATGAACACGTCGCTCCACGGCCAGATGCCGAGGGCGCGGGCCAGGCGGGAGACGTAGAGGAAATTGTCCCAACGCGAGCGGCCGAACCGGTCGTCGCTCACGCGGATGGTGGTCAGGTTGTCGTACCGGGCGCCCTGCAGGAAGAAACGCGGTAACGCCATGCAATACTGGAGGTCGAGGCCGTGGGCCTGCGCCGCGCGGCCCATGCCGCCGGTGAAGGCGTCGCCGGCCTCGGGCGTGGCGCCGAGCGCGGGCGAATAGCGATAGATGCGATCCAGCCAATCCTGCTCGTACGTGACCACGCCGTTGGCGGCGAGGTAGGTCATGACATGCTCCCACCAGGTCGGGTCGACGGCCGCCACGCCGGAGATGCGGTAGTGTTCGCGGTAGGGACTGTCGAGATCGACCCAGCGGTTGTGGGTGACGAGCGGGAGCGCGACGGTTCGCTGGAAGGCGCCGAGTCCCTGGGGGAACAGGGTCGCGTCGGCCTCGTAGGTCAGCATGCCGCCGTAGCGGTTCCAGGCGCCCTCCGGCAGGCGCACGTTCTTGATCTGACCCCGGCTGCCGTCCGGGCCGGTGAAGCTCTTGTCGTACCACCAACTGTCGAGCTGCAGGTAGCGCAGCGGAATCTGCTCGTCCCGCCAGCGCCGGATCACGGCCGCCAGCGTGCCGGCGTAGCCCAGGGCCGGATCGTAGCTGTAATAATAGGTGGCGCCGTTGTCGGTCCAGTAGCCGAGATAGCGCAGGCCGGGATCGGCGTCATTGGCGGGTGCGGTCCGTCCGACCAGCGCCTGCAGGGCGGCGCCCCACGCGTCCCACGTCGCGTTGATGCCGCGCCCCGTGACCAGGAGGGTGCGCTGGGCAAAGCCGGCGGGCAGCCCGGTGAGTTGCTCGTTCAGGCCGCCGGCGATCTCGCGGGCGCCATCGCCCACCATCCGGGCCACCAGGAAATGATCGGCGGGCGACAGCACGGCGGCATCGTCGTGGTTATCAAACAGCAGCCACGGCGCACCGTCGGCCTCGAGGTCGAACGCCGGCGGGGCGAAGGCCCGGGCCTGGAAGCTGAAATGATGCAGGCCGCCGGGAATGACCGTGAAACGCGGAAACAACACGGGCATCCGCGGGCACGCCTCGTTGCAGGTCAGACTGAAGAGCACCGCCGCCCGGTCGTGGTAGAGGCGGATCCCGGCCGTCAGCGCCGGGGTCGCGGAAGGCCAGGAGAAACGAATCTCCTCGTAGGCGCCCGCCGCGTCGCGCCCGCGGGTCGTGGCGAGGCCGGCGAGCGCGGCGCCGGCGCTGCCGGCAAAGGTCCAGTCGGCGGCGGGCATCCTGACCTCGTAAAGGCCGGTGGCATCGTCGACCGTGACGGTGACCCCCGATGGCGACGTCAGCGTGTGGACATGGCCCGGGGCGGGCAGGGTGCCGGCCAGCGCGAGAACGATGCCGGCGACGCAGGAGAGGATGGGCGACTTCATGGGCCGGTCATCAAGGAAACGCGCGACGGTCGCGATCGCGACTCGTTTAAGTGGAAAGACCGGCGTTCGTGAATGATGGAACGTTCGGCAACCGTCTGGAAGCGAGGGGCGGTGAGATTGGCCGCAAAAAGGCATAGCGCGGCTCCGCCGCAACCGAATGCCCATTTGGGAGTGGCCGCCAAGAAGCTCCGGCCGTCGCCCTTGGGGCTACCTGTGGGTCGGGCTTTACGCCCGACACGTCGGGGATCAGCCGTCGCTCTTCCCGCCTTCGTCCTCCGGACTACGGCGCGGCCGGGTGTGGGCTGGACGGGCCGAGCCAAAGCCCTTCGACTTTGCTCCGGGCCTCATGCGCTTCGCCAATGGCCCAGCTTGTCGAGGGGC
>JBJKRD010000393.1:0-5263 GCA_046704925.1 Opitutaceae bacterium
GCGTACGGGAGCGCCGCCTGCAATTCGCGCTTGGCCGCGACCATGATTTCGTGGAGGCGCTCCTGGCCCTCGCGCCGGCGGCCGGGCGCGAAGATGTAGCCCATGCCGCCACCCGACATGCCCCCCAGCATCCAGAAACCCCAGAAATCGTCGCCGAACGCGGCCCGGGTCCGTTCGATCAGGCGCTCCGTGTAGAGGTTGCTGACCCAGGGGATGATCGTCTGCAACGGACCGAAGAAATTGGCGGTGAGCGATCGTCCCAGCGCGCGGATGTCACCGGCGGCGAGCTGGGCGAGGATCTCGTCGAGGGTGGCCACCGCCTCCCGGCGCGCCGACCACTCGGCCTCCTCCCGCAGCAGGTACTTCTCGGTCACCATTTCGAGGATGGGACCCACGTTCTGCGCCATGCCGCCGTGCACGAGCACGAGCGACTCCTGCAGGCGGGTCCGCGCCGCCGGCGGCACCCCGTGCGGCCCCAGCGGCGTGTGGCGGGGCAGCAGCCGGCCGCGGCTGGTGCCGTGTTCGACGTCGCCCGCCTGCGCCGCCACGCCCTCGATCAGCTTGATGCCGGGCCAGAGCCCGCCCGAGTCCTGCCAGCCGCCGCCCGACCCCCCGAGCCACTCGCCGAGGATGGCGCGGGCGGCGACCACGCGCCGTTCGGCCTCGGTCATCGGGCCGTCGAGGCTCTGGATCTGGCCGGTCGCGCGCATGCAGACGCCGATGAGCGCGCCGAGCAGGGTGGTGGAGACGGCCAGCCGCGATCCCTTGGGAATGCGATTGACGTTGCTCACCAGCTCGAAGCCGCGGCCGGACCCGAAGGTGACCGCCAGCAGATCGGCCAGCCGCGTTCCGGAACGCTCGATCCCCGGCGGCACCAGCCCGGCGGCGATGACCGCCGCTTTCAGCAGGCCGAGGTAGTCGCGACCGAAATCGAAGATCTCGTCGAGTTCGCGGACCTCGGCGGCCGCCTCGAGGTCGACGCTGGCGAGGCGTACGATCGGTTCGTCGATCACCCGGAAGAAGGCCTCGACCGGCGCCTGCGGAGTCGGATCGCGGCCATGCACGCCGAGGTCGATGGAGACGTTCAGCACCCGCGCGCCTTCGGGATAATCCATGCCGAGGAAGAAAATGTCGCTCCAGCCGCAGTGGGTGAGATCCATGCGCACGGGGGTGCGCTCGCGGAGCAGCGGACGCGGTCCGCCGCCCGGCCCGCCCCGCAGCAGCTCCGTCCGGATCCGCAGCGGCTGGTCAAGGGGATGGCCGAGGCGGAACATCCAGGAGTTGCCGCGGGTCGAGCGGACCGTGTGCCGCACCTGGTCGGCCAGGGTCTGGAACCCCAGGGCATGGTAGGCGGCGGCCAGCGCGCTGGAGAGGGTTTCGTTGGGACCCTGGGCGGCGGCGGCCGCAAGAAAGGCGCTGATCGCCTCCTCAAAACGCCGCCCGAGCATGCGGGTGAAACCGTCGTACGGCACCCGGCCGGTGCGGGGAAACTCCGGCCGGGCCGGCAGGTGATAGCGGTGGATCGCGGCCAGGAAAAACAGCGCCCGGACCCGGTGGTAAAGGTTCGTCTCCCGCCGGCGGTACGCGTCGAGCTCGGCGCACGCGGCGAGCAATTCGGCGGCGGACCGGTCCGCGCACCAGCGGCCGACCGGAAGGTCACGCACCGCCGGGGACGCCGCCTCGATGATGTCGGTGACACGCACGCTCATGGCTCAGCGGGGCCGGGTGGCGAGGAGTTCGACGAGTTGGGCCAGCACCTGGTCGCGATCGCGGCCGGCGAGGGTCAGGGCCAGTTGGGCGAAGAGCAGGCCGTACGCGGCGCCGATGTCATACCGGCGGCCGTCCATGATGAAAGCGAGATAGCGGCGACGGGCGGCGAGCGCATGCAGGGCGGGGGAGAGGCCGAAGGGCTGATCGGGAGCGGCGGCCTCCTGCGTCGCCAGCAGATCGAAAACCTCGGGCGGCAAAACGTGCATCCCGAAAAAGCAGAGGTAGTGTCCGGTGCGCAGGCCGGGAACCAGCAACAGTTGTTCGGCGACGGTCGGGGTCGGCTTCTCCAACACGGTCTCGATCTGGTAAAGCGGCCGGCCGCCGCCGACGAGCCGGCCGCCGACGGTGCCGTAGGCAGTCAGGAGGCTCTCGTGCGTCGGCTGGACCGCGGAGACGGGTGCGTCCTCGGCGGCGGCCACGTCCACAAGCTGGCGGGCGCAGGACGTGGCATCGCGCGCGACGTGCAGGTGATCGCCCACGAGGTGCAGAAAGGGCTCGCCGCCCACAAAATCGCGTCCGGCCAGGACCGCGTGACCGTAGCCGCGCGGCCGGTGCTGGGGGATGAATCGCACCCGCTCGCGCAGCGCGCCGCAGGCGCCGGCGTAGGCGGTTTCGTCGCCGGGGCAGACGATCACGCAGAACTGCTCGACGCCGGCGCCGGCCGCCTCCTCGAGGATGATCTGCAAGGCCGATTTCGCGTCGCCCTGCTGGTCGATCAGCATCTGGAGCGGCAGCGAGCGCTGGCGGGGATTGGCGGCGGTAATGAGGGGTCGAGGGAGTTTCATGGCGGGGCGCAGGCCAAACGGGGGGGGCGTGGGCCGGAGAACAACGCCGCCGCGACCGGGAGACAACCCGAAAGGAACCTTCGGCGGGGAAACGCGGGCCGGCGGCGGCGAGATTGACCGCCGCCGGTTTCCGGTTACTAACTCCCGCTCCCCACCGGCTGCAGCCTGACGGCTGGCGACGGTGGGAAACGAACCGCCATGCCAGGCAACGCACGATTTTATCTTCACCGGACCCGGGATCGGGTGCGGCCGCGCCTCGCCCGGGGTTACGACTCCACCTTCCGGGTTTCCCATGCGGCGCGGGAGGAACTTCCGGACGTCATGGGCGCGCTGGGGGCGATCGAAGGATCCAACGTGCCGATCCAGCAGGTGGGCGTGTCCAATTTCCGGCTGCCGTTGCGCTACCGGACCCGGCGCGGGGGGACGGTCACGCTGGAGACCAGCGTGACCGGAACGGTGACCCTCGCAGCGGGTGCCAAGGGCATCAACATGAGCCGCATCATGCGGTGCTTCTACGAACACCAGGATCGGGTCGTCACCTTCGCCCGGCTGGGCCGCATCCTGCGCTCGTACCGGCGGCGCCTGGGGAGCCGGGGCGCGCGGTTGCAGCTCGCGTTCTCCTATCCGCTCCGCCAGGCGAGTCTGCGGAGCGGCCTGCTGGGCTGGCAGTACTACCGCGCCGCCTTCGAGGGGGTGCTGGCGCGCGACGGGCGCTACCGGCGTTTTCTCCATTTTGACTTCGTCTATTCCTCGGCGTGCCCGTGTTCGGCGGAACTGGCCGAACACGCCCGCGACCGCCGGGGCGTCTACTCGCTCCCGCATTCGCAACGCAGCAAGGCGCGGGTGAGCGTCGAGTTGGCCGAGGGCCGCACCCTCGCGGTCGAGGATCTGCAGGCGCACTGCCTGCGCGCGCTCAAGACCGAAACCCAGGTGATGGTGCGGCGCGAGGATGAGCAGGCTTTCGCCGAACTCAACGGCGCCTATTTCAAGTTTGTCGAGGACGCCGCCCGGCTGCTCCATCAGGAATTGGATCGCGACCGGCGCATCCGCGACTTCCAAGTCGCCTGCGCCCACCTCGAGTCGCTGCATTCCCACGACGCGGTCAGTGTGATCTGCAAAGGGGTGCGGGGCGGATTCGCCGGCGATTTTTCGGACTTCGGCTCGCTGGTGTGTTAAACGACCGGGCGACCGGCCCGCGGGCCGGCCGGCTTGGCGCGGGCGATTGACCGCTTCGGTCTGCCCTGCGGGCGGGTCGGCAGGGCATCCCCTTGTAATCGTGCGAGGTGCACGATCCGGCGTTCAGTTCCGGGCGTTCTGCGGGAGAATTGGCCGGCCTTGTTGGACCTCCGGGAAACTATGAGGTTCGGGTCGAAGGACTTCCAACGCCGACGGTGCGGCTGGCACGAGTCCCGCAGGTTCAGGGGAAACGGTAAATATCCTGTGATGATGACTTGGCGCAATGCAGTTGGATTCTTGCTGATCGGTTTGGGCATGCTGTGGCTCCCGGACATGGCTCCGGGATTGTTCGCCGGCCCCACCGCCTTCGGCACGAGCACGCGGGAGCTGTGGCTTCTGTTCATGGGCACGCTAAACGCGGCACTTGGCGGGGGCGTGCTCGGCTGGCGGGCGGTCAGACAGGCTTGGCGCATCCCGGTCTGGTTGCAGCCGGTACCCGAGAGCCGGCCGCGGCTTCGGCCGGCCCTGCACGCTCCGGCGCCGGCCCGCGCCCACGTTTAGTGAGCCGGGCCGGGGCGTAGACCGAATCGGACTCACCGCCGCCCCGCGGGGCGCGAGCTGAGCTGCGCGGCGAGCGATACGGTCCCCTGGCCATGGCGGCGCTTGAGCACCTTTTGGAAGAATAGGTTGTTGGGCACCTGCAGCACACTGCCGTCTGCGGTTTGCAGCGAGGTGTAGACGAAGTTGAGATCGATCACGTGGCCCCGTACCGGATCGCCCGCAAACTCAATCTCATCGCCGACGGCGAACGGGCGGAAGATCAGAATGATGAAGGTGCACATGACGTTGCTGAGCACGCTCCAAACGGCGACGAAGCCGATCGCCACCAAGCCCAAAAGGGTTGTGGCCACCGCCCAGAGGCCGCCGAGATTGAAACCGAAGACACCCAACAGGAGCACCACGGCGGAGGCGGCGACCAGCCACTTGATCAGCCGGCGGAACGGGGCGACATCTTCGTAGGTGAGGCTTGTCTTGTCCGCCAGGAGCTTGAGCATGCGGCCGAGAACAAAATTGACGATGAATGCGCCGACGATGATGGCCACGGCAGCGGGCACCGCGGCGATGATCTGGGGCAACAGTTTTTCGAGTTCAGGTAGTGGATTCATAATGGTCCGAGGTTGATCGGTGATTACGGCGTGGACGGATCGTAGGCCGGGGTCGCGCCGCGGCACGAGGCGACCCATTCGCCCAGCCGGCAGGCGCGGGCGAGGATCTCTCCGTCGGAGATCCGGGCATCCAGCAAATGGGTGACGAGCGCGGCAACAAAGGCGTCGCCGGCCCCGATGGTGTCGACGACCTTCACGGGCCGGCCGGCTTCCCAGGACCACCGTCCCTCCCGCCACAGGCCGGCACCGCGGGCGCCCGCGGTGACGCAGACGACCGGGCAGCCGGCGGCGTCGGCCAAGGCGCGGGCGTGAGTTTCCTCGCGGCCGGGCGGGCCCGCGTCGTCACCCGCGAGGCGTGCTGCCTCG
>JBJKRD010000394.1:0-7105 GCA_046704925.1 Opitutaceae bacterium
ACTCCGGCCCCGGCGACCTCTGCCTCCGCGGCGGATGCGCCCGCGGCCCCGGCGGTGGCCGCCGCAAAGCAGCCGGAACTCAAGAGCGCAACCCTCAGCTTTGTGCCCGGAGAGAAGACGGTCTTCATGGACGATTTCAGCGACATGGCCGAGGATGCGCCGCCGCCGCATTGGAAAGTTCGTGGCGGAATGGTTTCGCTCAAGGTCGGCGGGTCCATTCGTGAGCTAGAGGTGCCCAACGATCTGAACCTGACGTCCCCCGAGATCACCGTGCCGAAGAACTTCACGTTTGAAGTGACGTGGACGGGAGACGGTACCATGAATTGGTATCTCCAGAACAAGAATAACGAAGACATGATTTCCTTCAAGGTCGGCAAGTCGGACGGGATGAGCGTGGGGGTGCCATCCGGAGAGCTGGGCGAGGCGGACTACAAGTGGAACGCCGCGGGGGTTAACACGTTTGCCCTGTGGGTGCAGAACGGGCGGGTTCGCGCCTACGCGAACGGCACGCGGTTGGTTGATGTCAACCAGGTCGACGTGGGCCCGATCAATCACCTGTTGTTCGAGGAGCGCGGCTACAAGAGCGTCGGCTTGCGCGAGGTCCGCCTGGCCGAATCCGCGCCGGATTTTTCCACCGCGATTTCGACGACCGGCAAGTTCGTCACCCATGGCATTCATTTTGCCGCCGGTAGCGACGTGTTGGAGGCGGACTCGGCGCCGGTAATCAAGGCCGTGGCCTCGGGTTTGGAGATGAATCCCAACCTCAAGCTGGAGATCAACGGCTACACCGATTCGGTCGGCGATGCCGCGGCCAACCTCGATCTCTCGAAACGCCGGGCCGCGGCGGTGGCGTCAGTCCTGGCCTCCCAGTTCGGGGTGGATGCATCCCGCCTGAAGGCGGATGGCTTTGGCGCGGCGAATCCCGTGGGCTCGAATGACACGGCATTGGGACGCGCGGAGAACCGCCGGCTGGAATTCGTCAAGATGTAGCGGCCCTGGGGAGACTGCGGCCGGTTCCCATGGCTCCCGCCGGCCCGGGTCCGGCGGATGGCGGAGGCGCCTCCGGGGTTGGCCGGCGGGCGGCGGCGCCAGGGATCCGGCGCCGGGCGCGGCCCGCCGTCGGACCGGAATTGTCGGCGGCGCGCCCGTGGGTGGGCGCCGCCAGATTTTGTTCGCGATCCCCTCGTCGGCCCGTTCACTCGTTACTCCTTTCTCATGCTCGGACGACCCAAGGAACTTGAAGGCGTGTTGTTTGTGGACAAGCCGCGGGGCTGCACGTCCCACGACGTGGTCTCGCGTCTGCGCCGCAAGCTGGGCATGAAGCGCATCGGCCATGCGGGCACGCTGGATCCCATGGCCACCGGCCTGCTCATCATGTTGATCGGCCGCGCCACGCGCGTGTCGCAGTACCTCACCAACCTGGACAAGGAATACGAAGGCACCATCGAGCTCGGCACGATCACCAACTCGCAGGACGCCGACGGCGAGGTGATGGAAAAGCGGCCGGTCCCGCCGTTCACCGAGGCCGGGGTGCGGGCGGTCATGCAGACCTTTCTGGGCGATCAGTACCAGACGCCGCCGATGTTTTCGGCGATCAAGGTCGAGGGCGTGCCGCTGTACAAGATGGCGCGGAAGGGCGAGGAGATCGCCCGCGAGCCGCGGTTCATCCGCGTGTCAAGCTACGACCTGACCCGGTTCGATCCGCCGCGCCTGGATTTCCGTCTGCGCTGCAGCAAGGGTACCTACGTGCGAACCCTGGCCCATGACCTGGGGCAGAAGCTCGGGTGCGGCGCACACCTGTGCGCCCTGCGGCGGACGGCCACCGACCGCTTCCGCATCGACGCGGCGCTGCCCCTGGAGGAGATCGAACGGCTGCCCGTCACCGAAATCGAGCGGCGGCTGGTGCCAGTGCGCGAGGTGGTGCCCAGTCTCGCCGTCGGCTAGGAACCGGACCTGCCCCCGACTTCCGCGACATGACCTCGCCCGCCCGGTTTGACGGCTTGGAAAAGGTCAGCCTGCCGCCGCGGCCGCTGCACCTGGCCATCGGCATGTTCGACGGGGTGCATTTGGGCCACCAGGCGGTCATCGAGTCGGCGGTGCACTCGGCGCGCCGTTGTGGAGGGCTGGCCGGGGTGTTGACGTTCTGGCCGCATCCGAGCGTCCTGCTTCGGCCGCGGGAGTCCACGCGGATGATCATGAGCCCCGAGATGAAGCTCCGGGTGTTGAATCGTCTGGGCGTCGACGTGGTGATCCAGCAGGCGTTCAATCCGGCGTTCGCGCGCATCACCGCGGAACAATTTCTGCCGCACCTGCGGGCCCGGCTGCCGTCGCTGGCCGGGATCTACGTGGGCGAAAACTGGCGTTACGGCGCGGGGCGGCGCGGCGACGTCCGGCTGCTGCTGGCCGAGGCGGCGCGGCAGAAGGTTCCGGTCGTCAGCGTGCCGCAGATCCTGTGCGACGGGTCGCCCATCAGCAGCACGCGGATCCGGGATTGCCTGGTGGCCGGCGCCGTCGACGAGGCGAATCTCTACCTGGGCTATTCCTATTTTGCCGCCGGCACGGTGGTTCCCGGCCGGCGCCTGGGGCGTTCGCTGGGATTCCCGACGCTCAACCTGCCGTGGGACCCCGAACTGCGACCGCGGTTCGGCGTCTATGTGGCGAGGGTGGGGGAGGAAAATCCCGACCGCCTGCCGGCAGTGGCCAATTACGGGGTGCGTCCCACGGTGGAAGCGGCCGGCGGCCCGTTGCTCGAGGTGCACGTGCTGGGCGACTGCCCGTTCGGCGCCGGCAGCCGCGTGACGGTCGAGTGGCTGCGATTTCTCCGGCCGGAGCAGAAATTCGCCGGCGTGGAGGAATTGCGGGCGCAGATCGGCCGGGATCGCGCCGCGGCGGTGGAGTGGTTCCACCGGCAGGACGCGAACTGAGGCCGCGTCACTTCTTGGCGGGATACCCGACCGTCTGGGCGAGGATGATCTTCTGCTCGGGCTTAAGCTGCAGGGCTTGGGCGAGGGCGTCGCGCTTGATGCTCCCGCGGACGACCGTGGCCAGACCTTCGGAGGCACAAAACAGATACACGTTCTGACTGATGAAGCCCGCCTGGGCGCCGCCGTAGATGAGTTGATCCTCGTTCGCCCCGCCGGCGTGCGAAACGTAGATGAGATTGAGCGGCGCCGAGCCGACGAAATCCTGGGTGCCGGTGAGCGCGCGCACGTCCGCCTCGGCCACGGGCAGCAGGCGGTGCCCCTTGGGTTCGTACCGATAGAGTCCCCGGGGCAATGCGACATACACGTCCATCGCCTGACGGTTCATCGCCGAGGGCGCCGTGCGCTTGCCCGACTCCGGACGATTCACGCCCCAAGCGGCCCAAAGCAGATTGGACAGCACCGGAAGCGGCAGCGCCTGGGGCGCAAACTCACGCTGCGAACGGCGGTCGCGCAGAACCTCCATGAGCGGCCGACCGCCCTCGGTGCGCGGCGACGGCAGATCGATGGGTTGCAGCTCCTGGGCCAGCAGCCCGGCGGTCGAGAACAGGATGACGGAATACAGGATGGTTAGTTTTCGCATGGATGTTTCCTCCGCCGTTTGTTGATAAGCCGTTTCGAGGCCGGCGCGAGCCCAAGGCGTTCCGGGAGGGTCGTGAAAACGGGGATGGAGGCTGCCCTGGTCTGGCCTACCCCCGGGAAGACCATGTGGCCCGGCGCCATCCTTTGCGGGACGATCACCGTTGCGCGGGCGGGCGCCTTTTCGCGAGTCGGGCCCGGAAGCCCCGGCCAAACCGTTAGACTGCCGGCCTCTGGTAAAGGGTCCGGTAAAGGGCGGCGGCGTGGAGGGCGCGATTCAGGTCCTCCGTTTGCCGTCGGATCCGGTCGAGGTCCCCCGGCTTTTCGTCAGGGGTGCCCAGGCGGCGATAGACCTTGCCGATTTCGCGGTAAAGACTCCGCGTTCGGGCGGACACTTGGAAGGCGTCATCGGCCAGTTCCTTTAGCTGGTTGAAAGCTGGACGAAAGGTGTGCGACGACAGCGAAAGAATCCCCATGGTCGAATCCTGCGAGTAGTTGGCACTCATTTCGTTCCTCATCATTGGACTTGGTATTGGACCAGAAGGATATGTTCTGGACTAAGCAAATGCTGCTAATAGCTGTGCATATCTTGCCAAAACAGGTTTTGGGGTCGGGAAACGCGAGTGCCGGCATTCCGGCAACGGCTATTTGCATGACGGAATTGCTACCCTGCGCCGTCGTATTCGCCTTGGGAGATGTCGAATGGCTGGTGGACTCTACTGGGCTCGAACCAGCGACCTCTTCCATGTCAAGGAAGCGCTCTAACCAACTGAGCTAAGAGTCCCCGGAAGGCGAAGCGGGTTTGTATGCCCCATCCCGCGGAGCCGAGGCAAGGATAATTCAAAACCGACCATTCGGGGACGGTCACTTCGCGCCCATCGCGATCAGCTTCGGCCCGGGCATGTCGCGGCCATAATAGCCGCCGCCTATCCGGATCAGGGCGGGCACCGCGGTCGCGAGGGCCGCGCCTTGGGAGGGGACCGTCAGCTTGGTGCGCCACAAGAGAAGGTTCGTGCCACGGCTCAGCGCGTCGTAGTCGAAGGCCGATACGATCACATAATAGCAGTCCTGGCCGATCTGATCCAACAGTCGCGCATTGAGCGGGCTGCGATTGCGGAAGGTCTCGAGGGGGCTCAGTCCCTGCCAGAGGACCGCGGGCGTGACCGGGTTCATGCCGGGCTGCTGGAAGCCCCAGGCCTGTTTCGGGGTCGATTCCGCCGCCATGTCCGTCCGCTCCAGCACGACGGCCAACTCGTGGGCGAATTTCTGCCCGCCGACCAGGACGGCGCGGTCGAGGATGTTGTGATAACCCGGATCCGACTCTGCATACTCGGGATTGGCGTGGATGCCCCAGTTGACGAAAAGCACGAGCGAGGGCCGATGGCCACGGGCGGTCAGGTAGTTTCCAGCCGTGGCGGCGGCCGCGAGGTCGGTTTGCACGGTCGCGTCCGCCAGGGTCTCCCCGCCGGCCACCGGCCGGCCGTAATCATGCCGCCCGCCCGAATGCGTGATCACGTAGACCGGGTGTTCCGCCGTGGGGACCGGAATCCGCCCGCCAGCTTCCGTGCATTCGGTGATGACGGAAATGGTGGTGCCCGGTCGGATGGCGTCGCGGGGCGCTGTCGTGGAACCGTTCGGACCGCCGGCCGGCGCCGCGCCCGCGGGCATCGTGATTCCAAACATCAGCCCCAGCAAATAGACGGCCCGCCGCATGCTCCGGAGCATTACGACGGGGGGCGGCGATGTAAAGACGCCGTCGCCGGGCCTTGAAGTTGCGGCGAAAGCCGTGCATTCGTGGATTCGAATCCCCGCCCATGCTGCAATCGCTCCGCATCCGCAACCTGGCCCTGCTGGAGGAGGTCGACCTGGAATTCGCTCCCGGTTTCACCGCGGTGACGGGCGAGACCGGCGCGGGCAAGAGCATCCTGCTCGGCGCGCTCGGCCTGCTGGCCGGCGCCCGCGCGGACAAGACCATCATCCGGCAGGGGGCCCCGGCGACCGAGGTGGAGGCGGCGGTCTTTTTTGCGGATCCGCGCAAACTTGACGAGCGGCTCGCCGCGCTGGACCTGCCGGCGAGCGAGGACGGCCTGTTGATCCTCAAGCGCAGCGTGCCGCGCGACAAAGCGCCGCGGATCACGGTCAACGGCAGCCTCGCGACCCTGGCGGCGCTGCAGGCGCTGGGGGAACTCTGGGTCGATTTCCACGGCCCCAGCGAGCCGCGGCGCCTGTTGCAGGCGGCGGCCCAGCTCGAGCTGCTCGACCTGTTCGGACGGTGCGGGCCGGCGCTGGACGCCTACCGGGCGCGCTATCGGGCCTGGCGTGAACTGCTCGCCGAGCGGGAGCGCCTGGCAGGCGAGACGCGGCTGTCCCCCGACCAGATCCAGTTTCTCGAGGCGCAACTGGAGAAGATGACGCAGCTGGAGCTGACCGCCGCGGCGGTCGAGGCGCTGGAGCGGGACTTTCAACGGCTGAGCCGGGCGCAGGAACTCATCGAACTCGCCGACGCCCTGGCGGCCGGCATCGCCGGGGAAGACGGCGTCCTTGGCCGCGTGGCCCAGTTGGTGCGCAGCGCCCGGCAGCTGGAAGCCGCCGATCCGGCGAGCAAGGCGCTGGCGGACCGGCTGGCGGCGGTCTCGGTCGAACTCGCGGATCTCGGCGCCGAATTCGCGGGCATGGGGCAGAGCCTGGTGTTCGAGCCCGCGGAGGCCGAACAACTGCAGGCACGAATGAATGCCTGGCTGGAATTGAAGCGGCGTTACGGCGGCACGGTCGAGGCGGTGCAGACGGCGCGCGAAGACCTGCGGCGCCGGCTGGAGGTGCAGGGAGACCTGGCCGGCGCGCTCGAACGTCTGGACCGGCAGATCGCCGCGGCGGAACGGACGGCGCGGCGTGACGCCGAGGCGCTGCGGCGTGCGCGCGAGCAGGCGGCCCGCGAACTGGCGCGGGCCGGCGCGAAGGCCATCGCCGAACTCGGCTTCAAGAAGACCGAGTTTCACGTGCGCCTGGCGACGTTGCCGGCATTGGGGCCGACGGGCGACTGCGCCGGCGAGTTCCTGTTCTCCCCGAATGTGGGCGAGCCCGCGCTGCCGCTCCACCGGATCGCCTCCAGCGGCGAGCTGGCGCGGGTGATGCTGGCGCTCAAGACGATCCTGGCGGATCTGGACGGCATCCCGGTCCTGGTTTTTGATGAAGTCGATTCGAATGTCGGCGGCGAGATTGGCGGCATCGTCGGCGACAGGATGGCGGGAATCGGCCGGCGGCATCAGGTGCTGTGCGTGACGCATCTGCCGCAGGTGGCGGCGCAGGCCGCGAGTCATCTGGTGGTCACCAAGGATCAGACCCGCGACCGGACGGTCGTGGCCATCGCATCGCTGGGCAACGACCGGGCGGCGCGGGTGCGGGAACTGGCGCGGATGCTGGGCGATCGCAATGCCCGGTCGGCGCTGGCGCATGCCGAGCAATTGCTCGACGGGCCGCGCGCGGCGGCCCGCTGAACGCAACCGGCCGCGGAAACGGCTCAGGACGGCGCGAAGCCGCGTTTCCGA